>JAZOOM010000048.1:0-31695 GCA_045655025.1 Eubacteriales bacterium
GGGACTTCGAGGAGGAAAGCGTGTCCGATCCCAAGGGCAACGTCTACAAGCTCTCCGAGTACGCCTTCAAGTTTGCCGATGAGGCAGATATTGCCGCCTTGGAGGGGGCTGAGGGCAAGGCAGTCGCGGCGATCATTGCAGATCTGAATGCTTCGATCACCGAGGATGCGTACAGACTCCTCACCGTGGATCAAAACGGCAGATTCCTTTGCAGCGCGGTGACCGAGGGCGGCGTGACTGCGACCGTGTTCAGTTATTACGGCGTGATCGGGGATGACGGCAAGGTCACCCTCTACAAGACCGCCGAGGGGCGGGACAATAAGACCCCCGAGGAGCTTGTGACCGACGTGGCGATTACGGTCAAGGCGGCGGGGATCGAGGTGGCGACGCCCATCATGGCCGATAGCGAAAGCATGCGGGTCGAGGTCTATGCCTTTGAAAAGGAGATGGAGACCGTTGACCTGAGCGATCCCAAGGGGAACGTCTATAAGATCCGGGAGTACGGCTATCAATTTGCCGACGAAGAGGATCTGGCGGCCTTGGAAAGTGCCACAGGCAAGACCGCGGCCGCTCTGCTGGCCGAGCTGAATGCCGCCATCACCGAGGACGCGTACAGAACCCTCGCCGTGGATCGAAACGGCAGATTCCTTTGCTCCGACGTCATCAAGGGCGGCGTGACCGTCACCGTATTCAGCTATTACGGCGTGATCGGGGATGACGGCAAGGTCACCCTCTACAAAACCGCCGAGGGACGGGACAACGCCGACGAAAGCGAGCTTGTGACCGACGTGGCCATTACCGTCACCGCCAAGGGCATCGAGGTGGCGACGGCCATCATGGCTGACAGCGAGAGCATGCGGGTGGAGGTCTATGCCTTTGAAAAGGAGATGGAGACCGGTGACCTGAGCGATCCCAAGGGGAATGTCTATAAGATCCGGGAGTACGGCTATCAATTTGCCGACGAGGAGGATCTGGCGGCCTTGGAAAGCGCCACGGGCAAGACCGCGGCAGAGCTGCTGGCCGAGCTGAAGGCCGCCATCACCGAGGACGCGTACAGAACCCTCACCGTGGATCATAACGGCAGATTCCTTTGCACCGACGTCATCAAGGGCGGCGTGACCGTCACCGTGTTCAGCTATTACGGCGTGATCGGGGAAGACGGAAAGGTCACCCTCTACAAGACCGCCGCAGGACGGGATGACCGAAATGCCGACGAGCTGGTGACGGATGTTGTTATTACAGTCACCGACAAGGGCATTGAGGTGGCCACTCCCATCTCCGAGGGAAGCGAAAGTATGCGACTGGAGCATTACAGCTTCGACCGTGTGTTGGGCGAGGGTGTGATCTCCCCCGACGGCAACGGGTACGAACTGTACGGATACGAATACGTATTCGACAGTGAGGAAGCCAAGACTGCCTTTGAAAATGCCAAGGGCATGACCGCGGCCGAGGCTCTGGCCAAGGAAAATGCCGCCATCTCGGCCGTCAACACCAAATATCTTTCTGTGGATGGCAATGGCTATATGTCGGTTGTCCGCACGGATAGCAAGGGCATTCTGGTTACCGAGTGGGGCTACTACACCTCGCTTACGGAAGACGGTGAGGTGCGGTTCTATCGCTATCCCAACCAAGGAACGCCCGTAACACCCGATATCGTGGTTTCCATCACCAAGGACGGCGTTCGTGTGGCTGTTCCCTCCGATACCTACGAAGGGGTTACCCGCATCGAGCTTTACCGCTTTGACGAGGTATTGCCCGTCTACACGGGTGCGCCCACGATTGCGGGAAGCAGCTTTGACGTGAGGGGATACGAGTACCGCTTTGAGAGCGATCTCATGAAGTCCGCTATTGAGCAGAGCATTCTGGGCAAGAGTGCCGCCGAGGCTCTGTCTGCCGTGGCAGCTTCCGAGCCGGATCGCAAGATCTATTTCGATCCCTTTGGCCGCGTTTATTCCATCTATCAGCTGAACGGCTACGACGTGCTGGAATATCTGTACTATTTCCAAGTGGGCGAGGACGGTGTGATCACCCTCTACCATAACGAGCAGGATGTGGTGGCTCAAAAGCCCGTTACCACCGATTGGGTCATGCGGGTCTCTCCTGACGGAAAGACGCTGGAGATCATAAAGCCTATCCACACAGATGCCGCAATGAACCATTACGTCACGGTTCTGAAGCAGGATACGACCTTCACCTTTACGGAGGCGACCATTGAGAATACCGCCTATACGCTGACCGTGGGTACGGAGCAGCACATCATCAACTTTGATGCCAATGCCGAGATGACGTGGTTCGCCGTGAATGGGGAAACGGGAAGCATCGTGGAAGAGAAGCTGTACGGAAAGCTGAACGGAATCGGAACCGTGTCGCTCTATACTGATCCTACAGCGCGAGATCAGGGGCGATCGGATTACCTTGTGACCGGTGTGAGATTCTCCTTGCTGTTGAACGGTAAATATCTTGTTTACGAGCCGGATCCCGTGACCGACTCTTCTGCCAATCTTCGTTTTATGTTTACGTATGACGAGGCCCTTTCCAATACGAAACGTGCAACCCCCTCGCTGAAGATCAACAGCAGCTATGAGTCTGAATACATCAGCGCGACCAATCTGGATGTATCCGTCACGAAAGAGCATCTGACCACGGCATCGAGCGGCGCTCTGATCCAGCAATGGTTCCGCGGAACGGGCAGTAATAAGGTGCCGTTAGATGCGGCCCCCACCGCCGCAGGAACCTATACGGTACGTGTTACTCTGGCCCCCACCGCCTCCCATAAGACGGTATCGGTGGAAAAGGTGATCACCATTATTTCCTACAATACACTTACGAGCGGAGCAACCGAGCTGACCTTGCCTGAGGTTGCGTTCTTCGGCGAAGACAAGGTCGTTACGCTGGAGAAAGGAAAGACTTACACCATTCACATCACGGGTGATAATATCATCGAGTCTTATGACGGAACGAGGCGCACGCGCCAGTTCCTGTATATCGATCATGAGACCGATGAGGCCAGCTTGTCGGAGGCGGATGCAGAATCGCTGACCATTTACTGCTTCTACGATACCGGCGCGATGGAGGAATTAACACCTATATATGATTCAGGTTGGTGGGAATTCTGCACGGCTGAAGACGGCCGTGTACAATATTACACACGCGGCCGTGAATACAACGTCGTCATTATTCCGTCTAAAACCATTACGCTCAGACTGGGTGTATACTCGGATGCTTGATGCGGTTCATTCTATATTACATGAGGGAGAACATTATGAAGAAAACAAAAATTCTGCTACTGGTCACCGCCCTGCTGGCAACGACTCTCCTGCTCGTCTCCTGCGGAGGCAGTATCAAACACGTCAAATCCTACTATGATATTTTCGATAAGGATATGGCCTACGCGAGCGGTGTATCCTATGACGCAACCTACATCGCCCTCCCCGAGCTGGAGAACTACGTGATCGATTCCTACGAGGACACCGACGGCTACAACGTAGAGCTGTCCAACGAGGAATTCGTGGTGTTCACCACCTTGACCGAGACGGGTGTCATTTCTCACAAGGTGCTTTCCATGCGCTCCCGCAAGGTGATTTCAACCTTTGCAGAGAAGAACGCCATTCATGAGATCCGTCTGGCGAACGGCATCCCCGGATTCGTGGTGAAGAAGACGGTGATCGATCCCGATATCGACACCTTGCTGGGCCTGAGCAACGTCATCAGCGTGACCTACAGCCTGTATGATGCTGTCGGCAACCACGTGGTGACCACCACCAACAAGGATATGCCCTACGCGCTGGCCGACATGGTGATCTACGATTATTCGGTGTACACCTACGATCAGGAGGGTGTCATCACCAAGAAGTGCGATGTTCCCGAGTATCTGCTCCTGGAGGATTGCTTCTACTGGAATGATACCTACCTGTACGTGGCAGAGGACTGCAACGGATACTCCGTCTACGACAGAGATTTCAAATCGATCTCTCACTGGTGCGCTCCCGGCTACGAGATGGACGGCTGTGATATGTACGTGCTGAACAGTCTGGACGTTCTGGTGCAGTACAAGGTGATCCTGGATAACGACGCGGAGGATTTTGATTACGTCATCAACAACGATGATTATCTCAATCTGAAGATCGACCTTGAAACCTTCATTGTGGACGTGAAGACCGGCGAGGCCAAGGAGCTGAAGGATTTCGACTACGTGATCGGCGGCGTGACCAGCAAGGAGTCCATGCTGCGGGGAAGCAACGACCCTGATCTGGCGGATTACTTCAAGTTCGATAACCTTGTCACCCTGATCCCCATCGTGGATCAGCATCTGGACGATTCTCACGCATCCATTGATCTGGTCAAGCTCAGCGATAAGGGCAAGATCGAAAAGTCGGTGAAATACGTTGACTGTCAGAACGCGGATATCCCCTCCCGCATTGACGAGGATCTGTTTACCGTGGGTCTTCTGACCGGCCAGACCGCCATCATCAAGGCAGACGGTGAGATCATCCACAAGCTGGATAAGAGCTATCGCATCGTGGATCAGTACATCGTAGGCACCCAGGCGATCTATAACTTCGATCTGGAGAAGGTCTACGATATCCGCGGCAATATGGGCACTGTGATCGGCATCATTGAGAACACCGTGTACATCAACGAGGACAAGGGCAACGGCTATGAGATCGTGACCTTCCGCGGCGGCGAGACCCGCACCATCTTCAGCTACAACATGGATAATCCCTCGGGCAACGTGTTCCAGCTGATGGAGCCCGCCCATTGCTACATGATCTATAATGCGGGCTCGGGCGAGTTCTCTTACTACAACTCCGAGGATGAGCATATCACCAATTCGAGCAAGATGCTCACCCTCCGTTACGCATCCGAAAGCCACATGACTTACCTGATGTGGAACGAAAATCTGGAGCTGACATACGGTATCTTTGCCATTACCGCTGAATAACAGATCCTGAAAAACGGTCAGCGGTTCAACATACCCTCAAAGAGGGGAGCCAAAAAATCCGTACACGTAAGTGTGCGGATTTTTTACTTATTACTTATTCCTTCTTCACTCTTACCTAACTTCGCGTGTACAGATTTTTTGAAGTAATAAGTAAGACGTAATAGGGAATATCTTTCGTTCCGCTTGGGACGGATTGACAATCTCTTGCTTTTGTGATAAAATAGGGTAAAGAAAGGCGGTGTGCCGTATCAATACACATTTTATATTTGAATATTTGGAAGCATGCGCCAGATGCGAGGAAACAGAACTTCCGAGGGGAGAATTTGTTGCAACGTATTGTAAGGCCCTTAAAAAGCGGATGGTTATTAGCGGTGGAATTGCAATGGCTATTGGGTGTCCATTGATGTTCTTCTGGGACGTTGCCGTTTTATTTTTCGCGCTGGGGCTTTGCTTGCTTTTGCTTCTGCCGTATTTTCTTTCCTACAAGTGCCTGATTAGCAAAGAATTGATGAAGGAAGAATATTTCATATTATTTTTCAAAAAGGAAAAGACCATCTATTGGAGTGACGTGAAATATAAAAAAGTAAAAATCGGCGGAAGCAATAAATCAATCACTCTATACAATGCAAGCAAAAAGCGATTGATTTCATTTGACGAGCTTGTTGTTGGATTTGAGCGCGTGATCAAATTGGCAAAACGAAGCTCTGTAAAAGATATGAAAAAATAATTTGATGTAGATTTCTCATTCCACAGTTTTATTTGAAGAATTGTTCAGTTCAAACAACATTTCTCGAGGGGATCCGAAAGCAGAAGCACCGCAATCGCGGTGCTTTTATTGTTCCTCTGTTCCCAACCCCGAGCCTCCTACCCACTCCTCCGATGAAAAGATTACCGTATTCCCGGTGAACGACTTGACAGCCTTGCGCTTTTGTGTTACAATAAAGCCAAGAAAGGCGGTGAACCTATGATGGTGAAATATACGGGAGCGAATAGCAAGAAGGTCGTTCTTTCCATGTTTGCAGTAATCGGACTGATTTTTATGGTTGTTGGCGCGGTGGTTTGTTCAAACGTTTTTTCGTACGGCGACAAAGTAGGAACGACTGCGATCATAACCGATTTCGAGACGTATCAGGATTACGCTAACGGAAGGATGCATACGCGGCATAAAACCCATATCACGTATGACGTTGAGGGGCGTTCCTATACGAACGTTGTCCACATGTATTCGTCTACCTGGAACGTAGGAGATGAGATTGAAATTTATTATGATCCGGTTGACCCGCAAAACGTTGGCTCTAAGGATACGGATTTCGTTTTTCTGGTGATACCGTGTCTTGGCGTGCTGTTTTTCTGTTTGGGCTCGATAACGCTATTGGTAGATCGTAAAAAACAAAAATGCGCTTGACTTTGGAGACATGACTGATGACCGATGACCGATGAATCATTGCGGTAAAAATGAATTTGCGGTTTGAATTTAGCGAGAACTTATTTTTATGCTGAAGGGGATGGATTTATGAGACGGTATGCTGTTATATTTTTGGTTGTGGCCATGCTTTTTGCCTTGGTTGCTTGTTCTCTGAAGCACTATGACGAGACAAATATTCACGAGCTATATGACAAAGAATGGATCATTGGAAAGACTCGGTCGGAGATCGAGTTAAAGTACGGTGAATTTAAGCGCGCATACACGGTAGATACCGGTGGATCTGTAGGTGAGTATTACGTGAATTATGAAAACAGCGGCATTGATCCGAGTTATATACATGATACGTATTTTATCATGTTTAATGAGGAGGATATTGCGGTCGACGCTTTTTTCAGCAAAACAAGCAAAGGCGGGTGAGCTGTTCCACGCGGACGCTCTTTCGCGTTTGACAAAAAGCAGAAGACGGATGCGGGTAATCGGACTTCTGCAAAAAGTATTTGAGGTATATGCATATGTTTAAGCGAGGCATAATAGTTTTATTGGCCGTAATATGTTTGTTCTCTATGTCGTCCTGTGGTGTGATCGAATACGTGCAATCCGAGATAGAAGGGTTGCAGTATCGTTCGAATCTGGATGAGGAAACAAAGATCCATTGGGTATCCGGGGAATCTATAGAGTATCAAGGAACCACATACTACCTATTTACACCTTCAACGCAATGGGGGGACCGGGGAAAACAATATATGGACTTTGAAAATGATGTGTTCATCGGATGGGGTGGAACGCGGTATGGTTATTTGGATCTGTTTTATGCGGACACCGCGGAGAATCCGTTGTTCATATATGAGAGACGGTTGGATTGGCTATTCTTCCGTGAGGGATATGACTATGAGACTGATTTGTACCGTGTGGAGGGAACAGAGGATTTCATCTCCTACAGCGACGCTTTGACTGTGACCGACCGATCCTTGCGACGCGACAGGGATTATTATACCTACACCGTAGTGAAGTTGGTGTGCAAGAGCCATGCTCGTATGGAGTTGGAACTGGATGTGATCAATGCGAGTGGTGTTTGGTATGGAGTCCATAAAGCGCCAAATACGGTTTTTGAATTGTCAGATGAACTGATGGAAGTGTTGTTCAATCATAACATTATTGCACGTAGCTCTACCGATTCCTGAGGTAACAGGGAAGAGGCCCACGCAAACCGATTGACACCTGTGCGCATTTGTACTATAATTTATTTGACACAAGTGTCAAATGCAAGAAAGGCGGTACCGTGATGAAGGAGAAGAAAGATATTTTTCACGGTAAAGTGAAAAAGGAATATTATTCATATATTCTGGGATATATGATCTTTTTCGCGTTGCTTTTCGTCGTGGGGGCGGGGTTGTGTATATATGCTTACGTTTTAAAAATGCAATCCAAGGCTTCTGAAATGAGGTTTTTGTTCGCAATATTCGGTGTCTTTGGTTTGATCACGGGCGGAGGATATGTTCCTCCCGCGCTTTTCGTCATTCGAAAGTTTCCCAAATATCCTAAGCTGAGAAGAATATTGTTCAATTCGGATATCTATTTCACGGATAGTACCTCGAAAGAGTATTTCGGCGGAAGCAGAACCCTGCGCGGACGTATGAACAAGGCCGCCTTTGAGACGGTTACGGTTTTTGCGGAAGCGGAAAAAGGTATGGGGAATCAGAAACCCATTCGGTATAAGATTTGTCTTGCGCTTGTGACAGTCATGAGCATATTGGGGCTCGTTGATCTGATAGCCTTGCCGTTGCTTTTTGAGAATGGTACGATCTTCCCGCATATGGCGGACGGTGTTTTTTGTTTTTTCTGTATCTCGATTGCTGTGATCTGTGTGGCCTCTGCTATTTTCTTTCTTGTGAGAGCTTTGAACGTGGCGGTCATGGCACCGTTGGCCAATGATACGTGGAAGTATGAGTTACACACCTCGCTTATGAATATTGCCGTTCGCCAAAACAAGAAGAAGCTAAAATTTTGGTTCGACAGGGATCAGCTTGGACAAATCGAGCGCCTGGTGAAGGCCGCGTCTGAAAATGCGGCGGTGGTGCTTGAGCGCAAGGGGGATAAGCTGATTTCGTTTACGGTGATGGACACACGAAACCGCCGCGTGGTATTTACGGGGTTGTTTACGTAACGCTGCAATGATGGGGAAAACTCCGAGAGGGGGGCACGCAAAGCGTGTCTCTCTTTTTTCTCTATGGCGCTCTTCCCCAACAAGTCGCGCAAACAGAATCGATTTTTGTTGTAATTTCATGTGGACAATAGCGTTTATTTGTGGTATAATGTTTCATAAGGTGATCGGGTTCTTTCTGTTGAGATGAGTTGTGGTTTTAACAGAACTCGGTCACTTTGTCTATTTCTTTTGGTCTCACATCTATTGTACCACTACAGGCAGACTGTTTTTTTGCACCGATAAAACTTGACATATCGCCGCTTACATGCTATACTGAACCTTAAAACGAAGCAACTGTGGCCGCAGAGCTCTTGCGCAGTCAGGCGACTGACTGTGCGGGGCGGAATCGTTACGGTATGAGCATATAAGCGGCATCATAACTAACCGAATTGGAAGTCAGGAGGACGGATACATTGAGGGAATATAAGGCAGGAATCGACATCGGCTCAACAACGGTCAAGCTGGTCGTGCTTGACGAGCATGACCGTATTCTCTACGGACAGTACCGCCGCCATATGGCGAGAACCCAAGCGACGCTTGCCGAGCTCTTGGCCGAGGCGCAGGAGCAGATCGGAGAATGCGGCCTTCGCGTAAGGATCACAGGCTCCGGTGCCATCAATTTGGCAAAATCCTTAGGAATCGAGTTCATGCAGGAGGTGGTGGCTGTTGCCACGGCTCTGAAGCATGAGGCACCGGGGACCGACGTGGCCATTGAGCTGGGCGGCGAGGATGCCAAGATCATCTACTTCAACGGCGGCAGCATCGAGGAGCGTATGAACGGCATTTGCGCCGGCGGCACGGGATCCTTCATTGACCAGATGGCGGCTCTTTTGCAGACCGATGCGGAGGGACTCAATCGGGCGGCAGAGGGGTATCGGGAAATCTATCCCATCGCCGCGCGCTGTGGTGTGTTCGCCAAGACCGACATTCAGCCCCTCATCAACGAGGGCGCGCGCATCGAGGATCTGGCCGCCTCCATCTTCCAGGCGGTGGTCAACCAAACCATTTCGGGTCTGGCCTGCGGCAAGCCCATTCGCGGCTGTGTCGCCTTTTTGGGCGGCCCGCTTCATTTCATGCCCGAGCTGAAGAAGGCGTTTATCCGCACTCTGAAGCTGACTTCCGAGAGCATTGTGGATCCTGAGAATTCCCATCTCTTTGCCGCCATGGGCGCGGCACTGAAGGCGGAGACCGACCGCGCCGTGGCCACCTCCGAGCTGGTAAAGAAGCTCTCTGAGGGCGTGCAGATCACCTATGAAATGCCCCGTTTGGAGCCGTTGTTTGAGACGCGGGATGACTACCAAGCCTTCAAGGAACGGCATGATCGGGCGATTCTGCCCAAGGTGGAGCTGTCCGCCTACAGCGGCGATGCGTATCTGGGCATTGACGCAGGCTCTACCACCACCAAAATGGTTCTGATCGGCAAGGAGGGACAGCTTCTGTTTTCCTTCTATGCCAACAACAAGGGCGATCCCATCAAGACCGCCAAGGAGGGCATCGCGGCGTTGCGGAGCCGTATGCACGACGGCGTACATATCCGCCGCTCCTGCTCCACGGGCTACGGCGAGGCCTTGCTGAAGTCCGCCTTTTCTCTAGATGACGGTGAGGTAGAGACCATCGCCCACTGCACGGCGGCCTCCTTCTTCGACCCGCAGGTGGATTGCGTGTTGGATATCGGCGGACAGGATATGAAGTGCATCAAGCTGAAGGGGGGCGTGGTGGACACCATCCTGCTCAACGAGGCCTGCTCCTCGGGCTGCGGCTCCTTCATCGAGAACTTTGCCAACTCTCTGGGCTACACCGCCGAGGGCTTTGCCAAGGAGGCCCTGTTTGCCTCTGCCCCCGTGGATCTGGGAACCCGATGCACCGTGTTCATGAACTCCAACGTCAAGCAGGCCCAGAAGGAGGGAGCGACGGTCTCGGATATTTCTGCGGGTCTGGCGTATTCCGTCATCAAAAACGCTCTGTATAAGGTCATCAAGCTGGCCGATGCCAAGGATCTGGGCGAGCACATCGTGGTGCAGGGCGGAACCTTCCACAACGAGGCTGTTCTCCGCGCCTTTGAGAAGATCGCGGGGGCTGAGGCTACCTGTCCCGACGTGTCGGGTCTGATGGGCGCCTTCGGTGCCGCTCTCATTGCCAAGCGGAATGATCGCGGGGAGGGAACGACCATGCTGTCCCTCTCGGAGATCGAGGCTTTGACCTACACCGCCACTACCCGCCGTTGCGGCGGCTGCTCCAACAACTGCATGCTGACTCTGAACCGCTTCTCCAACGGGCAGACCCATCTGACGGGCAACCGTTGCGAAAAAGGCATGGGGGATGCCAAGGGCAAAAAGAAGGCCCCCAATCTGGTGGAATACAAGCAGAAGCGCATCTTCGGCTACGAGCCTCTGGCCGAGTCGGACGCGCCCCGCGGTGTGATCGGCATTCCGAGAGTGCTGAATCTCTATGAAAATTACCCCTTTTGGGCTACGTTCTTCACCAAGCTGGGCTTCCGTGTGGTGGTCTCTCCCTGGTCGAGCCGCAAGGTGTACGAGCTGGGTATGGAGTCCATCCCCTCGGAGTCCGAGTGCTACCCCGCCAAGCTGTCCCACGGCCACGTGGAGTGGCTGGTGGCGCAGGGCGTGAAGACCATTTTCCATCCCTGTGTGTTCTTTGAGCGGCAGGAGACCGAAAACGCTCAGAACCACTACAACTGTCCCATCGTAGTTTCCTACGCCGAGAACATCAAGAACAACGTGGAGTCCTTGACGGGGGAGAAGGTGCGTTACATCCAGCCCTTCATGGCGTTTACCGGCGAGAAGACCGTCGCTCACAAGATGGTGGAGGTCTGCGCCAAGGAGTGGGGCATTTCCGCCGGTGAGGTCAAGGCCGCCGTTACCGCCGCGTGGGCGGAGCAGCTGCGGGCCAAAGAGGACATTCGCCGCGAGGGGGAGCGGTTGATGGCGGAGATGCGGAGTGCCGGCGCCAAGGGTATTGTTCTGGCGGGCCGTCCCTACCACATGGATCCCGAGATCAACCACGGCATTCCCGAGCTGATTGCCTCTTACGGTCTGTACGTCTTTACCGAGGACAGCCTGCCTCTGAACACGACGCCCGCCAGACCCCTCCGCGTGGTGGATCAGTGGGTGTACCATACGAGACTGTACAATGCCGCCGAATACGTATGCACCTGCAACGATCTGGAGCTGATCCAGCTCAACTCCTTCGGGTGCGGATTGGACGCGGTCACCACCGATCAGGTAAACGAGATCCTGGAGAAGAGCAACAAGCTCTATACGGTGCTCAAGATCGACGAGGTCAACAATCTGGGCGCGGTGCGTATCCGCATCCGAAGCCTTCTGTCGGCTATGAAGATCCGCGAGGAGCAGAGCATTCAGGCTGTTCCGAGTACCGCGGCGTATCCCAAGGTCCCCTTCACCAAGCAGATGCGGGAGGACAGGTACACCATCATAGCCCCTCAGATGTCCCCCATCCACTTCAACATACTGGAGCCTATATTCACCAAGAACGGCTACAACATTGTGATTCTGGACAACGACAACCGCGGCGTGATCGACGTGGGCTTGAAGTTCGTCAACAACGATGCCTGCTACCCCTCCATTACGGTGGTGGGTCAGATCATGGATGCCGTTCTGTCGGGAAAGTATGATACCGACCGCTTGGCCATCATCATGTCGCAGACGGGCGGCTGCTGTCGCGCCAGTAACTACGTGGCCTTCATCCGCCGCGCGCTGGAAAAGACGGGCTACTCCCACATTCCCGTGATCTCCCTGAATGCCAACGGCATGGAGACCAACGAGGGCTTTACCATCTCTCCCAAGTTGCTCATCGACGCGGTGCGGGCGGTGGTTTACGGCGATCTGCTCATGCGCTGCCTGTATCGGGTGCGTCCCTACGAGGCGGTGGCGGGCTCGGCCAACGCTCTGCACAAGGAGCTGGAGGCCATGTGCATCGACTCCCTCATCAACCCCAAGAGTGCGTACAAATACAAGTCTCTGTGCAAGAAGATCGTGGAGGCCTTCGACACCCTGCCCATTCGCGAGGATCTGAAAAAGCCGAGGGTGGGCGTCGTGGGTGAGATCCTTGTCAAGTACATGCCCCTGGCCAACAACCACATCGTGGATCTTCTGGAGGCAGAGGGCGCTGAGGCGGTGGTTCCCGACCTCATCGACTTCTTCCTTTACAGCTTCTACAACAACAAGTTCCGTAGAGAGAACTATCTGACCTCCAAGAAGGGTGAGGTGGGCTCTCTGCTGGCGATTCAGGCGGTGGAGATGATCCGCAAGCCCGCCGTGCAGGCCCTGCGGGAGAGCAAGCGCTTCTCGCCCCCCATTTCCATCACCGAGATCGAGGAGATGACCCAGCCCTTCCTGTCCACGGGTAACCAGTACGGCGAGGGATGGTTCCTGGCGGGTGAGATGGTGGAGCTGATCACCCACGGTACCCCCAACATCGTTTGCATCCAGCCCTTTGCATGCCTTCCCAACCACGTGGTGGGTAAGGGTGTCATCAAAAAGCTTCGGGAGGTCTACCCCAAGTCCAACGTGGTGGCGGGGGACTACGATCCCGGCGCCAGCGAGGTCAACCAGCTCAACCGCATCAAGCTGATGCTGTCGGTGGCCAAAGAGAACCTGTAACGACTTTCCCATGAAAAAAATCATCGCCCGATTCCAAAAGGAGTCGGGCGATGATTTGACTATTTTTTACAAATGGATCAACGTGAGCTCGAAATGATGAGCTATGAAGTTTTTTGCGAAGGCGTACCCGCGATGGAGCGGGTACGCCTTTCGCGCGTTGGGACTTGAAATGGGGCTATGGGAGATCATCCCTTTTCCAAAGCTGCTCTCGTTTGGGCCATGACCAGCTTGAAGTAGATGCCTCGCTGATCCAAAAGCTCCTTGTGGGTGCCGAATTCCGCCACGTGGCCGTGGTCAATGACCAAGATCTTATCGGCGTTACGGAGGGTGGAGAGGCGGTGAGCGATGGCGAAGGTGGTTCGGTTATCGGTCATGCGGTCGATGGCGTCCTGGATCAGCTTTTCAGTCTCGGTGTCCAGGGCCGCGGTGGCCTCGTCCAGGATAAGGATGGGGGGATTGTGGATGAGGGCACGAGCGATGGCGATACGCTGGCGTTCACCGCCCGAAAGGGAATGACCCTTCTCGCCTACGATGGTGTTGTAGCCCTCGGGGAGTCGCATGATGAAGTCGTGGGCATTGGCGGCGCGGGCGGCCTTGATGACCTCGGCATCGGTGGCGTAGGGCATGGCGTACTTGATGTTGTCACGGATGGAGCCCGAGAAAAGGAGAGTTTCTTGCAGCACTACGCCCATTTGAGAGCGGAGGGATTGCTGAGAGATGTCCTTGACGTTTACGCCGTCGATCTCGATGACACCGTCGGTGGGGTCGTACATACGCATGATGAGGTTGATGAGGGTGGACTTTCCGCAGCCCGAATGACCCACGATACCGATCATTTCGCCTGCCTTGACCTCCACGCTCACGTTGCGCAGAACGGGGGTGGCGGTCTCGTAGCCAAAGGTCACGTTGCGGACGCTGACGTCACCCTTGAAATGGAAGTGCTGGGGCATGTTGGTGTCCGCCACGTCGGGCTCTTCCTCCAGAATCTCCAGGATCTTGCCGAAGGACGTGGCAAAGGCGGAGATGTTACGGGGGATGAGGGTGATCTGCATCAGAGGATTGTAGATGATGGAGGCGTAGGTGTTGAACTGGTTCAATTCACCCACCGTCATGGCTCCGTGGAAGAGCAGGACGTTACCGTACCACATGATGAGGTAGGAGCCGAAGCGCAGGGCAAAGCCCAGGAAGGGGAACACGGTATCAAAGACCTTGGCGGCGTGCTCGTTCTCCTTGGCCTGCTGGTTGGTACAGTCGGTGAACTCAGCTATGGCGGCATCCTCTTTACCGTAGGCCTTGACCACGCGGATACCCGACAGGATATCCTGGAGGGTGCGGTTGGTACGGTTGCCCTTGGTCCATTGCTTGATATTCAGCCGCCGCATCATATGGCGGAACAGATAGATGGCGTAGCAGACGAAGGGGATGGGGATGAATACGAAGGCCGACATGGTGGGGCTCATGGTGAGGATCAGCACAAGACCCAGGATAAAGGACAGGAGCTGGGCGAAGTAGGTGGGGAGCAGGTTGGTCATGAAGTTCTGCACCACCGCCACGTCGTTGTTGATACGGCCCATGAGGTCGCCCGTGGATTTCTTTTGCACCGAGGACATGGAGAGGAGCTGGATCTTCTCAAAGAGCAGGGTGCGGAGGAAACGGGTGAAGCGGTTACCCGCAATGGTGGCGATACGGCCCTGCACCATGCTGATGACCTTGGACAGAACGTCGAACATGACGATGGCCGCCACGATGATGAAGAAGTGGAGGAACCAGTTCTTCTTGGCATCAAAATTATCGTTGAGGATGTAGTCGTTGATGAGGGACTTCTGCAGGATGGGTACTACGAAGGTGATGGCCATACCGATGAAGGCGGTGATCAGAGGCACCATCATCATGAGGCGCAGACCCTTGGTCATGCCCCAGAGCTTTTTGTAGGATTCACGCTTGCTTTGGCAATGGGGGCAGATGTGGGTATTGACGATAAAGGGACGGCCGCACTTCTGGCAGTAGCGCTCGGGCTCGGTGCTTTCCACCACGTTTTGGGTGTCGCCTGCCACGATGCGGTTGCATGCCTCCACCATGATGGAGTAGCGGGTGAGGTTTCGTCCGCTGATGAAGCGGCAGAGTCTGGTGGACACACCATTGATTTTGGCGAAGAATGCGCCGCAGCCGTACAGCACCTCTACCGAGAAGTCCGACAGGGTCTCGAAAGGCCAGCGCTCCTCTACCTCAGCATCAATGATCTTGTAGATGGCCTTGTCGGTGAATACCATACGGCCGTCCACTCGCTTTTCATTGCGGCAGTCGAAGGGGAGGCAGTACAGAATGCGTTCTCCCGCGCCTGCGGCCGCTTCAAAGGCCGCTTTGTCCGCAGAGGACATATCAAAGAGCAATCTCATGGAAAGTCCTCCTTACAGGTATATCTCAACCTTCTTGTAGCTGTGCTTGTCCAGCTTCTTGGGATCCTCGATGGTAAAGCAGTTACCGTCGATGTCGTACATGAACACGCGGCCATCCTCCAGGGTGCGGATGTTGTTGGTGGGGTTGTTCATGATGAACTCCACGCGGCCCGCGGTGGTGGTCACGTCCCAGTAGCAGTAGCCGAACTTCTCCTTGAAGCTGTGGATCTTCTTGACGGCAGGCGTGAAGTAGCGACGCTCCAGCTCGATGTGGATCAGCTTTGCCACGTCGGCGGGGAAGATGTCCAGGGTCTCGATCATACCGATCTCAGCGCCGCGGCCGCCCAACTGGGTGTCGGGCTCACGGATGGCGATGAACGTATCGGGAGAGGAGATGGGGAATGCACGGACGGGAACGATGCGCTCAAAGAATTCCACCTTGCCCGAGGGCTGGGTGACCTCCAGGGAGATCAGTCCGCCGGCGGAGCGGGTGAATTTGGCGTTTTCGGGCGTCAGCTCCAGCGACACCCGATGCTCGAACAGCTCGGAAATATCGCTGTCATCCAGTACTTTTTTGGTTTCTGTTGCGTTGGCCATGATTTTGTACCTGTTCCTTTCATGGATGTAAAGGTGTGTGGCAGATTCGGTCAATGGGAAAGCGCGGATACCGACGCGGCGTTTTTCTCTGCTCCGCGGCGGCGGGAAAAAATCTTGTTGTGACTCACAATGCTTCAACGGCCTTCCATGACCTTGTGGAGCTGTTCGTTTTGCAGAGTCCAGAGCTTGTAGTAGATACCCTTTTTCTCCAGAAGCTCCTCGGCGGAGCCCTTTTCGGCCAACTCACCGTTGTCGATGGCCATGAGGTAATCGCAGTTTTTCAGGGTGGATAGGCGGTGGGCGATGGATATGGTGGTCTTGCCCTCGCTGAGACGGTCGATGGCCTCGGAAATGAGCCGCTCGGTCTCGGTGTCCATGGCGGCGGTAGCCTCATCCAGAATGAGGAGGGAAGGATTGAGCAGGAGGGCGCGGGCAATGGAAACGCGCTGGCGTTCGCCGCCCGACAGGGAGCGGGAGCCGATACCCACCATGGTGTCGTAGCCCTCGGGGAGGCGGAGGATAAAATCGTGGGCGTTGGCGGCCTTGGCGGCGGCTACCACCTCGGCGCGGCTGGCATCGGGACGGGCATAGCGGATGTTGTCCATGATGGTGCCGCGGAAGATGTAGACCTCCTGGGACACGATGGCCACGTTACGGCGGAGGGAATCCATTTCCAGCTGCTTGATGTCCACGCCGTCGATGGTGATGGTGCCGCTCACCGTATCGTACATACGGGTGATGAGGTTGGCGATGGTGGACTTACCCGAGCCTGTGTGTCCCACAAGACCCACGTGATCCCCCTTCTTGATGGTGAAGGAGATGTCCTTCAAAATGGGGCGGTTGGGGCTGTAGTGGAAGCTGACGTGGTCGAAGACGATCTCGCCGTCAATGGAATCCACCCGGATGGGATCGGGGGCTTCCACCACCTCGGGCACCTGATCCAGTACCTCGAACATGCGGACGGCGGAATTCAGGGTGTCGGTTACCATGTTGGTGAAGTTGGTGAAGAAGCCCAAAGGGCCGAAGATCATGCCGGTGTAGCCCATGTAGACCGTCAGCTCACCGTAGGTCATGGTGTCACCCATGACCTCAAAGCCTGCAAAGCCCCACATGGCGTGACAGGTGCCCGCGATGAGGATGGAGATGACGGGGAAGATGAACATGGCCACCTTTTGGGTGCGGAGATTGGCTCCGTAGAGCTTGGAGGCGTACTCGTAGAAACGGTTGGTCTCGCTGTCCTCCTTAGCGAAGGCCTTGACCACGCGGATGCCCGACAGGGAGTCGTTCATCATGGTGTTCATGGAGGAGGAGCGCCGCCACTGGTGGGAGTAGGCCTTCCAGAGCTTGGGGAGGGCGAACTTCAGAATCAGTACCACGGGAAGGATGGGGGCGTAGAGGATGAGGGTCAGCTTCCAGTTCATGGCGAAGAGGATCACCGTCAGCACGACGTAGGACAGCACGTTACTGATGAGGTAGGGAACGCCGTCGATGAAGAAGCTGCGGATGCGCTCGGCATCGTAGTTGACGCGGTTGATGAGCTTACCCGTGGGATTTGCGTTGAAATAGGAGAGAGACAGTCTCTGCATGGCGCGGAAAATGTCGTTTTTCATGTTCCTCGTCACGCGGGTGGAGAGGTAAGCGTTGGTGCGGTTCTGGATGATGCCGATGCCCATGGAGAGCAGGGCCATACCCGTAAGCACGCCGACCCAGATATAGACGTATTTCTCCTCGTGCATGGTACCCGTGAGCTGTTCACCCGTGACAGCGTCAAAGGTGGGCTCGCTGATGACCTGGTCGAAGAGGATGGTACCGCTGACGATGGGGTTCAGCAGGGAAAGAGCTGTGGTGGCCAACAGGCAGAGGAGGACGACGAAGACCTGCTTCTTGAATACCGTGAAGTAGGTCATGAGGCGGCCCATGACGCCCTTCTTGTTGACACAATGCTCACACACCCGATTGCGGGGGTCCCGGTACATCCGCCCGCATTTGGGGCAGGCTCTTTCAAACTGGTTGAAGATGCCGTCGTCATCGGCCACGGTGTCGCCGCGGTTCAGTCTCTCCCACAGGTTCACAAAGGCCAGCAGGCGGGTTTTGATGCTGTTGGTGCAAAAGCCCAGCACCACGGTGGTACCGCCGCAGTTGTAGGCGCGCTGTGCCTTTTTGAATGCCTCATCGTCCATATCCCCCTGCTCCGGCGCGGGGTCATCTTCTGCGTGGAAGTGAACCTGCAAGCGGTTGGAGGTGGTGTAGTTGTCGATGTAGGGCTCGGTCATGCGGGCGAGAGGGAAGGTCTCTACCCCGTCGCCGATCACACGGTACAGGCTTCCGTCGGCGCGGGAGAAGACAAGCCAGACCTCGCCGTAGTCTCCCTTCATGTCCAGATCCAATTTCAGGCACATATCGGAGGCTGCGGGATCAATACCGTGGTTCTTCAGCACCTCGGTGATTTTTTCGTTCATGGTTTCAAGCGGTAAAATCGGAATCACATCCTTTCCTGGTTCATGAGCGCGCCGCGGGTTGATCCCCGGGGCTGCTCTCTGTCATCTGTCAAATATTTACGTGGTAAGGTAGGTACGACGAGCCGCTGTTACGTTCCCCGAGGAGGGGGCGGCGCAGTTTTCTCTTGTGATTTTCATGTGCATTATACCACATTTTTTCCAAAAAACAACCCTTTTTCAGAAATGTTTCATTTTTGTATAATCAACTAAATGCTTGCATACAATGATCTCTTTTTTGTGCAAATAAACGGCATTTGCTCGTGAAAGGAAGGATAAGAGCGGTAATCTTCCAAAAACAGGGAAAAATTTTCGATGAATGAATTTCTATATAATAAAGATAGAAACGAAAAATAAGACTGGACTTGATTGCAATTTCCTCTTGCATTTTTCGACAAAATCGTGTATAATGGAATATGTATTCAAAATTCGGCGGGCTTGGGTCTCCGAAAATTCAAAAAGGCAGGTACAGACATCATGAAACTGATGGAGGATCGCATTCGCAAGGACGGTATCATTGAGGACGGCGACGTGCTCAAGGTCGGCACTTTTCTCAATCAACAGCTGGACACCCGTTTCATCCGAGCACTGGGAGAGGAGTTCTACCGTCTCTTCAAGGACGAGAACGTGACCAAGATCCTGACCATTGAGGCCTCCGGTATCGGCTTGGCCTGCCTGTGCGCCCTGCCCTTTGACGTGCCCGTGGTCTTTGCCAAGAAGTCCAAGAGCAACAACATGACGGGCGACGTTTACGCCGCGGGTGTGCACTCCTTTACCCACGGAACCGACCATACCGCCGTCATTCCCAAAAACATGCTGTCCTCCGAGGACAGAGTCCTTCTGATCGACGATTTTTTGGCTCGCGGACAGGCTCTTCACGGTCTGATCGATCTCTGCGAGCAGGCAGGTGCCACCATCGTGGGCGCAGGCGTTTTCGTGGAGAAGACCTATCAGGGCGGCGGTGCCGAGGTGCGCGGACGGGGTGTTCGGGTTGAATCCTTGGCCAAGATCAAATCCATGAGCGTGGAGAACGGTATTGAATTTTGCGACTGATCCTGCCGGCATTGCGTTTCGTCACTGTGCCCAAAATATTTGATGGAATGGTGAACAAATTGTGACATATGACTCTTGCCAAAAGCGGTCGTTTCATGTTACAATTAGGTGTATTTTTTGATGTGATATCCTTCGGGATCGCACATAAATTTTCATGAAAAATGAAGGAGAAAGAAATGAAGAAGCTCGTTTCCATCGCACTGTCTCTGCTCATGATCCTTTCCTGCCTCGCTATGTTCGCCGCTTGTGACAGCGGGAAGACCCCCTCCGGTGAGCAGGGCCTGACCCCCGTTGCCAAGGATGAGATCAAGATCGGTTTCATCTTCCTGCACGACGAGAAGTCTACCTACGACAAGAACTTTATGATGGGTGTCGATGAGGTTCAGCAGAAGCTGGGTCTCCGCGACGACCAGATCATCATCATGACCCAGATCCCCGAGGGCGCTGAGTGCACCGAGGCCGCTCTGGATCTGGTTGACCAGGGCTGCGACGTCATCTTCGCCAACAGCTTTGGCCATGAGGAGTTCCTGGCTATCGCCGCCAAGGATCATCCCGAGGTTCAGTTCTGCCACGCTACCGGTACCACCGCTCACACCTCTGAGCTGAACAACCTCCACAACGCGTTCGCATCCATCTACGAGGGTCGTTTCCTCGCCGGTGTGGCCGCAGGCCTGAAGCTCAACGAGATGATCGCCGCCGGTCAGTTCACCGCTGAGGAGGCTAAGATCGGTTACGTCGGCGCATTCACCTACGCCGAGGTTATCTCCGGTTATACTTCCTTCTATCTGGGCGCCAAGTCCGTCTGCCCCACCGTCACCATGGACGTTCAGTTCACCGGTAGCTGGTACGACGTGACCGCCGAGAACGAGGCCGCCAAGGCTCTCATCGCCCGTAACTGCAAGCTCATCTCCCAGCATGCTGACTCCATGGGCGCTCCCTCCGCATGTGAGGAGGCCGGTATCCCCAACGTCTCCTACAACGGCTCCACCAAGGATGCTTGCCCCAGCACCTTCATCGTGTCCTCCCGCATCAACTGGGCTCCCTACTACGAGTACATGATCAATCAGGTCATCGCCGGCGCTGAGATCGCTGATGACTGGACCGGTACTCTGGCCACCGGCTCCGTGCTGCTGACCGAGGTCAACACCACCGCAGCTGCTGAGGGTACTCAGGCCGCTATCGACGCCGCTATGGCAAAGCTGAAGGACGGCACTCTGAACGTGTTCGACACCGCTACCTTCACCGTTGGCGGTAAGACCCTGACCACCTACAAGGCTGACGTGGACACCGACGCTGCCTTCACCCCCGACACCGAGGTCATTGAGAACGGCGTGTTCTTCGAGTCCAAGTTCCGCTCCGCTCCCTACTTCGATCTGAGAATCGACGGTATCACCCTCGTCAACGAGAAGTTCTGATCCCGTCCCCTTACGCAAATAGCCTGAGTGACCCCACTCAGGCTATTTGCTGATTTATATGAAGGATTCGTAATGGACAATTCACCGTTCATAATTCGAACAACCGACGGATACGCTCGGCAAGGAAGTGTCCCGTTCCGCGAATTGTGAATGACGAATTATGCATTACGCATGATGGTTTCACATCCCTATTCGCACGCTACACAAGCAGGTATACTCGTATAACAATTTATTCGGAGGTATTCATGTCGATTGCGGTAACAGAGAAGCAGAAACAGATCGCCGTTGAAATGAGGGGCATCACCAAGGCCTTCGGTACAAAGGTGATTGCCAATAAGAATGTGGATCTGACAGTCTATCGGGGAGAGATCCTGGCCATTCTCGGGGAGAACGGTTGCGGTAAGACCACCCTGATGAACATGATCGCGGGGATCTACTATCCCGACGAGGGACAGATCTTCGTAGACGGGGAGGAGGTCGTCATCCGCTCCCCCAAGGATGCCTACAAGCACCGCATCGGTATGGTGCATCAGCACTTCAAGCTGGTGGACGTGTTCAACGCCACAGAAAACATTGTCCTCGGCGTGTCTGATGGGAATCCCACGTCCATGTCTGAGGCGAAGAAGCGTGTGGAGGAGCTGACGAGCCGCTACGGCTTCCATCTGGATTTCAAGAAGAACATCCATGAGATGTCGGTGTCCGAAAAGCAGACGGTGGAGATCGTCAAGGTGCTGTACCGCAATGCCGATATCCTCATTCTCGACGAGCCCACCGCCGTACTGACTCCCCAGGAGACCGAAAAGCTCTTCGCGGTTCTGCGCCGTATGCGCGACGACGGTAAATCCATCATCATCATCACCCATAAGCTCCACGAGGTGCTGTCCCTGACCGACCGTGTCACGGTGCTTCGCCGCGGCGAGCATATCGGCACCCTGAAGACCCCCGAGACCAGCGAGGCTGAGCTGACCGAAATGATGGTGGGCAAGAAGATCGAGCTGAATATTGAAAGATCCGCGCCGGTCGATCCCGTGGATCGTCTGACGGTCAAGAACATTTCCTGCACCGACAGGGAAGGGATCAAGCTGCTGGACAATATTTCCTTCACCGCCCGTGCGGGAGAGATCCTGGGTATCGCGGGTATTGCGGGCTCGGGACAGAGAGAGCTTCTGGAGTCCATAGCGGGTCTTCAGCACCTCGACGGCGGCGAGATCCTGTACGCTAACCCCAAGAACGGCGAGACCATCAACCTGCGGGACAAGTCCCCCATCCAGATCCGCGATCTGGGCGTGCGGCTGTCCTTTGTCCCCGAGGATCGTTTGGGCATGGGTCTGGTGGGTGACATGGATATCATTGACAACGTGATGCTCCGCAGCTATCGCCGCGGTCGTTCCATGTTCCTGGATCGCAAGAAGCCCCGCGATCTGGCCGAGGAGATCATCAAGAGTCTGGAGGTCGTGACCCCCGGCCCTACGACGCCCATCCGCCGTCTGTCGGGCGGTAACGTCCAGAAGGTGCTGCTGGGTCGAGAGATCGCCTCCGCTCCCACCGTCCTCATGGCTGCCTACCCCGTCCGCGGACTGGATATCAACTCCTCCTACGCCATCTACAACCTCCTCAATGCCCAGAAAAAGACAGGTGCCGCCGTGATCTTTGTGGGCGAGGATCTGGACGTGCTGATGGCTCTCTGCGACCGCATTATGGTTATCAATTCGGGTCGTATCACCGGTATCGTGGATGGTACCACCGCTGACAAGCAGGAGCTTGGTCTGCTCATGACGAAATCTCACGAAACCGACCCCAACAACGACCGAAAGGAGGCTGATCCCCAATGAGTCTGCGTAAAACCAATGCATCCGCCTCTAAGACCCCACGCGAGCCTCTGTTCCACATCGTGAAGCGGGACACCATCGTGTGGTACAAGGCGTGGGCGGTGCGTATCATCGCCGTACTGGCCGCCTTGGTGGTCTGCGGTGTGCTGATCACCCTGCTCAGCCATAAGAATCCCCTTGAGGTCTACAAGGCCATGTTTGACGGTAACTTCGGTACCAAGCGCCGTATCTGGATGCTGTTCCAGGAGCTGGCGGTCCTGCTGTGTGTGGCACTGGCCGTGACACCTGCCTTCAAGATGCAGTTCTGGAACATCGGCGCCGAGGGTCAGGTGCTCATGGGCGGTCTGGCTACCGCTGCCGTTATGCTCCATCTGGGCGGCAAGGTACCTTACCCCGTGCTCCTCATCATCATGATCCTCTCCGCCATGCTGACGGGTGCCGTATGGGGGCTGATCCCCGCCCTGTTCAAGGCAAAGTGGAACACCAACGAGACCTTGTTCACCCTCATGATGAACTACATTGCCACCCAGATTGTCCTGTTCTGCATCTGCAAGTGGGTGCGGGATGGATCGGGTATTCTGCGTCCCATGAAGGACTTCGGACTCCCTGTTATCGGCCCCTCCGCGTACTTCCTCAACATTCTCGTTGTTGCCGTACTCACTGTCATCATGTACGTCTATCTGCGCTACAGCAAGCAGGGCTACGAGATCTCGGTGGTGGGTCAGAGCCGGAACACCGCCCGTTACGTGGGCATCAGCGTCCCCAAGGTCATCATCCGTACTATGGCCATCTCGGGTCTGATCTGCGGTATTGCGGGTCTTCTGCTGGTGGGCGGTACCAACTACACCGTCAGCACCGAGACCGCAGGCGGCCGCGGCTTTACCGCTATCATGGTCTCCTGGCTGGGTAAGTTCAATCCCCTCTACATGATCCTGACGGCCGGCCTGGTGGCCTTCCTCAAGCGAGGCTCCATCAACATCGTTACCCAGTTCCGTCTGAACGATGCCATTTCCGATATCATCACGGGTATCATTCTGTTCTTTATCATCGGTTGCGAGTTCTTCCTCAACTATAAGATCGTGTTCCGCCACAGAAACAAGGAGGTGAAGTGATATGACACTGCTTTTGACCTTTATCACCAGCGCCATCCGTCTGGGTATCACTTTTCTTCTGGGCTCTACGGGCGAGATCGTTACCGAGAAATCGGGTCACCTCAATCTGGGTATCCCCGGCATCATGTGCGTGGGCGCGGCCTGCGGCTGTCTGGGCGAATCCCTCTACACCCGCTCGCTGGAAAGCTACGATGACATGAAGGCTCTCCCCGCCGTGCTCATTCCTATCCTCTGCGCCCTCCTCGGAGCGGCTCTTATGGGTCTGATCTACAGCTTCCTCACCGTGACCCTCCGCGCCAATCAGAACGTGACGGGTCTGGCTCTCACCACCTTCGGCGTGGGCGTGACCAACTACATCATCTCCCAGCTGGAGTTCGTCACCTTCCAGCGCGGCAGCCGCTTCTTCACGGCGTCTCTGCCCTTCGCCTCTAAGCTGGGCTGGTTCGGTCAGATCTTCCTGTCCTACGGCTTTATGGTCTACCTCGGTATTGCCATCGCCGTGGTCGCCTCTCTGGTGCTGACCAAGACCCGCGTGGGTCTTCACCTCCGCGCCGTGGGCGAGAACCCCGCCACCGCCGATGCCATGGGCATCAACGTCACCGCATACCGCTACGGAGCTACCTGTGTGGGTAGCGCCATCGCGGGTCTGGGCGGTCTGTTCTTTGTCATGGACTACCTGGGCGGTAACTGGGAGTACTGCATCGACGCCATGGGTTGGCTGTCCATTGCCCTGGTCATCTTCACCGTGTGGAAGCCCCACATGAGCATCATCGGCTCCTTCCTCTTCGGCGGCCTCTACATCGCCTACAACTACATCAGCGGCGTGACCTTCGCCCAGAAGGAGCTGCTCAAGATGCTCCCCTACGTGGTCACCATTCTGGTGCTTATTTTCACCTCCATCCGCAACAAGCGAGAGAATCAGCCCCCTGCAGGTCTGGGTCTCAACTACTACCGCGAGGATCGGTGATCGAAGACCGATATAACGGAAAACCGACGGTTTCTTTCGAGACCGTCGGTTTTCTGTTTAGCTTTTTACTGAGGTGTTTGCTCTCTGTCCATCATGCCCGTCTGATCTCCGAGAATGACGAGGTTTCCGTCGTTATCTTTGACATAGTAATAGCTTGCTCCCGCGTGGATGCGGGGCTCGTTGTCATTGAGAAACTTGTAATGCCGCTCTAAGCCCTCGCAGATGGGCATATAGCCCTCTCCCGTTCCCTCGTAGGACACCAGATCGTAAATGCGGATATCCTCGTAGGAGGTGACGTAGGTGATGATGCGGACAAGGCCGATGCCGGGGGCGAAGAAGTAGTCCTTGTCGGTATTCTGATAGGTGATACCGGGGGACTCGTTCTGGCTGGTGCGGGCGCGGATGCGAAGGCAGTTTTCAAAGGTACCGAGGGTGGTGGTGACTGTCTCCCCGCTGAATACCTTACCGTAGCCAATAAAGTCCTTGCCCGGATTCCAACGCACGGCGCGATGGTATTCAAATTCCATGTCTTTGTCGGCATATTCCAGCCAAGCAGGATTCCATAGTCCGCCCAGATTTGCCTGCAGGATATCATAAATGAAGTTGAAGCACATGGACAGCATGCCCTTCTGGCTCCCCTTCCACTCAAACTCAAAGGTACGGTCAGTCTTAAAGGTGACCTTCCCATCCTGTTCGGCGGGAACATAGTACTGGAAGAAGTTCCAGAGTCCGTGTAGTTTGGTATCGGGGTTCGCGTCGGGATCTCCGTGATAGATACGATCCATGACGTCCTTGGCGACCTTGGCGGTCAAGGTCTCCCACGGAGTTTTCGCCAGTACCATAGCGCGCTCCAGATACGCAGACACGTCTATGGCCACATCGCCGTTGTAGTAATTGTTCCGGGCATAGAGGAAATTGTCCTTCCAGGAGTCCTCGTCGAATTCCTCGCCCAGCACGTAGTAGACGTAGGACAGATACACCTTATCGTCTCGTGCATCGGTTACGGTTATGCGCAGGGTGTGATGTTCCTTGAGTCCTTCCACGCAGTAGCTCCAGGAGTTGCCAGTGCAGAAGGGAATCAGGCCAAGTCCACCGACAATGGTATATTCTTTAAGAGTAGTCTTTCCGAATACCTCGCCGTCGGGTTGCTTCCAGCCGTAAGCGACCAGACCGATATTGCGTTTGTACCATGCCACGAAAATGGGGGCGGGATTCCCCTCACGGATAGGATCGCAGGTATGCATTTCCACACAGCCATGGAATTCTCCGCTGACCGTGGACACGGCAGCATCGGTCGAAACGCAGGTAAGAGTGATCTTGCCCGTACTGTCGGTCACCGTGTCGCCGGCCTTCATGTCCTCGTTATAGACAAGGTGATCCACGCGAGAGGTATACCATAAGGGTGCTTCAGCGCATTTGGCGTAGAGGGGCATTTCCATGTAATTGCGGGTAAAGCCGGGCTGTTGGCTATAGTACAGGGTGTTCCCGCGGCGGATCAGCTCCTCGGCGGTGGTGTCAAAGCAGAAGCGGCTTCGATCCGAAAGTCGATTTCCCACGCCGTCCATACAATCCAGAGTGGATTTGGCCAGAGCCGTATACAGGGGATACCCGTCTTTAGCCGTTTCGATGGCCAACGCAAATTCTTTACGGGCGTTCTCGAAATCCTTTGCCTCAAAGTAATGGTTGCCCAGCCAGTAATGGTGGTAGGCACCGTACTCGGGGATGCCGTACTTTTCCATCTCGGGGAGGATAACGTTGTAAATGTACTCCACCTTTTCTTTACCCGAATACTTATCGGAGCCAAAGCCAATACACAAGGCCAGCACGTTCTTGTTGTTACCCTTAATAGCCGCTTCCTTGAGTCTTTCCCGCATCTCGTCGGTCTTGCCATCCGAGAGGTACCAGTAACCCAGCTTCAACACGTCGGCCATAGCGTAAAATTTCTTCTCGGAGTCGGGAAGCTCCTCTACGCGGGACAAAACGTCCTTGTAGTCCTCCTCGAATCCGACCTTGCTGTTTTTCAGCCGCCACTCTTTGAATTCTTCCACGCGGCGCATGACGGCCTCCACCAGCGTTTCATTCTGATTGTTCTTGTCCACGTAACCAAGTTCCTTTCTGATTTGCTCTCTGCCCGCGGACAGGCGGCTCTTGACCGTCCCCTCCGCAAGGCTCATACGTTTGGCGATATCGCTGACGGATAATCCCTCAAAGTAGTGCAGGCGGATCACGGTACGGATTTTTTCGGACAGTTTCTCCACACAGGCGCGGAGAAGCTCGCTCTCCAGCCTGTCGTTATAGTAGCCCATAATATCCTCGGCGGCATCCTCCACGAAGTTCTCCACCTCGACGAAGGGAATGTAGTCCTTGTACCGCTTGGCCAGATTGATGGCGCGATATTTGGCGATACGGCAGACCCATGCGCCGAATTTGGCGGCATCCTTCAGGGTGTCCAGCCGTTGCCACGCGCAAAGAAAGGCATCCTGCACTGCGTCCTCGGCGGTATAGGTGTTCCGTGTTACCGTGTTGGCAATCAGCAGGGCGGCCTTGCGGTGGCGGATGACCAGCTCCTCAAAGGCGGCCTCGTCCCGCATAAGGGTCAGGGCGACCAGAGTTTCGTCGGTCTGTTCCTTGTAATGGATGTCAGAGTTCATGTAGATCCTCACTTTGCTTTTTGAATGTATGTATCCGTCGTTGAATCCATCGCGGGATGACTTGGGCGCGGTATGTACACTCCCGTGCGAAAGCCCCACCGCAGGTGGCTCTGTCTATATGACACGCAAGGAGGGGGAAAGGTTCGGTTGGAGAGGGAAATTTTTTCAAATTGGGGGGTGTGGGTGTTTTTTGCCTTTTTCGGCAGGGAAGGGGAGACCCGAGGAGGGGATGAGTGCGGATTATTCGATGGGGCGCTTTCATGATACTACAAAGCAAGCGACAGCTCAATACCTGATCGGTAAAAAGCTGTCGCTTTTCTTTGTGGAGCTCGGGACGGAACGTGATCCGCACGGGAATCACGTCACCGTCAAATAGACGTAGCCTTGCGCTATGCCGTCCACGGTGTTGATATAGCACAGCATACGGTACGTGCCCTTGCCCGGCTTGGCCTCGGAGTCAATGGGTTGGCCGTCCGCGGTTTCAAGCAGGGCTTGGGAGATGGGGGCACCGAAGGCCAGGATCTCACGGGTGATGATGGCGGTCAGCTCCTCGACGGTGTAGGTGTCTTGGGTGGCCTCCAGGGTGATGGAGCGCACGTTGCTGATCTTGTATGCCAGGAAGAGGTTGTGATCCTCCTCGGTGGCGGTGATGAGCATGGCGGAGGACTCGATCTCCCCTTCGCGGATGTCCACAAAGGCAAGCTTTTTCATTTCGCTGACCCGAATGCCCTCGTCGGCGGTGGCGACGTACACCACGGCCGCGTATCGGCCGCTGCTCAGGTTCAGGGGGATCTGATGCCGACCCGAGGCGGACAGGGTGATACTGCCTTCGGTGAAGACCGTGGGCTCGGTCGCCGTGCCGGTAAGAGCCACGGTGTTGACGCTGATGGGATTGCCCGCCTCGTCCACCAGGGAAAGGCCGACTTGGAGGGTGTATGCCGTGCCGCTCTCGAACAGAGCCACGTCATCGGTGCCCACCAGAATATTCTTCAGATCCAAAACGCCGTCTGCAAAGGTGTTTTCGGAGTCGGACAGGGTGTTCAGAGCCGCAAAGCGGGCATCCGAGGACAGCACCTGACGGGAGGAGACCCGCGTGTAATCCTTCACGGCCTCGTAGTCGGCGCGGGCGTTTTGGTACTGCTCCTGCAAGAGATCATGCGCCTTTTTCGCCTGATCCAGATCTGACTGGATGAAGCCGTTCCAGGTGAAGGTGTCGCGGAAGGAGACGGCCAGCTCCTCTGCCTCCTTGACGGAACGGGCCACCGTGTTCATATCGCAGTACAGGGACAGACCCATAGTTCCCAGATGCATGCCCAGAAGGCGGCAGGCGTTGTCCACGTTGTTAGAGCCCGGGCGGCTGAAGGTCACGTAGCCTTGGTGGAGTCGCTCGGAATGGTTGTACTGCACGCGGCCGTCCGTGAGGATGAAAGAATCCGTACTGTCGAGCATCGCGCCGGGTTCAATGGCGTAAGAGCCCTTGGCGGTGGTCAGCGCAGAAAGCGGGCCGTCGGTCTCATAGGTGAGGGCTTCGTCGATATATCGCGTATCAGAGCCCGTGACGGATACGAAGCCGTCCTTGATGGCATCCAGATACAGCTCAAAATCATAGCGATCGCCTTGGGTGTTGATGCGGAACAGCTCGCGGTTCTCGGCGGGATCGAACACGTAGTACAGACCGTCGCTTCGGGTCTCCTCACCCCGATCCCCATGACGGAACGTTTGGATGGAGGCACCGTAGCCCAGACCGTCTTTGATGACCACAGGGAAGAAGGCTGTGTCGGTGGAGCCGTCCTCGTGCGTTTGGTAAGAGAAGCGGGTATTGATCCAGTAGCCGCGGGAGTTATCCGCGATGAAGTAGTCGCCAAAGCCTGTGGAATGGTCGGACATATACTCGCACCGCTCCCCGGGGATGTACAGGGTCTTGATATTGGCTGTGGTACCGTCGCCGTAGTCCATGAAGGAGTACAGCTCATACACGTTTTTGGCGTTCTCGTTGGTATAGCGGTAGTAGACGTGGATGTCGTTGTAGGTGCCGATCACCATCAGCACGTCCCGATCCTGATAGACGCGGAGCATCTGCCACTCCCCGCCGATCTTCACCCATTTATCGGTGATGCCCACGCTGTTCTTCATGTGGGCGATCTCCTCGGCCACCGCGGCGGTTGCCCGCTCTACCGAATTGACGAACTGGCTGTACTCCACCATGGAGGGGGAGTAGGCGGGGAAATTCTTCCAGGTATGCTCGTTGCCGGCGGTGTTCGTAAATCCGGGGCGCGTGGTGGCGGTGAGGGCACTGACGCGGGGGGAGGCCGAGGTAGAGCTGCCCGCATCGTAGACTTCGATCAAGCCGAGAGTGTCGTTATCGTCGGCCTTGGCAGAAATCGAGAATTTCGACAGAAAGCTCAGATTGGAGCCTAAAAGGCTTTCGTCCAGACGCTCGTTGGCCAGCAGCAGCTTTGCGGCTTCGGTGCCGCTATGAACCACCGTTTTGATGAGAGCGCAGCTTGCCAGGGGGAGCATGAGTGCCCCGAGCATGCAGAGGACGAGGGTCAAGGAAAGGAGTCTTTTCATGGATGCTACCTCCTGTGTGATGTGTCGGTGGGACGGATCTCTCCGTCTCAGCCGCGGATGGAATTTTTCAGGTTCTCTTCGTTCACCTTTTCAATGTATTCCCGGAACTCCCCCAGGATACGCCGTCCCAGGGCGCGGTAATCCATGGCCAGGACTTTTTGGATCTTAGCCAGGCGGAGCTCCTCGGGGACACGGTAGATGGTCATGATGGTGTTCAGGGTTCGTTCGATCTGAACGGGGAGGGGAATATCCTGCTCCCGTGTCATCAGGGTCGCGTACTCAATGCCCGACACGATGTTTTCGGTGGCTTGCCACATTTCCTCGTCCCAGTCGGGGCAGTAGGCGCCGAACACGTTTCGCGTTTTCTCGGTGTCGTTGGCGCGGATCATCCGCAGGGTCAGCTCGGAGGAATAGGAGGAGACGAAAAAGTCTCGCGCCACCTCGGATTCCTCGCAGGCGGCGGCCATGGAAGTCAGCTCGAGGCAGTAGGCCAGCATAGAGCTCTTCCCCTCCTCCGCTGCATGCTCCATGAGTAGGCTTTGAAAATCGCACAGCTCGTTGACCAGGACGGCCAGCAAATGATCCTTGGTGGGGAAATAGAAGGTGATGTTGCCGGGGCTTACGTCCAGAATGGTAGCCAATTTCTTATTGGTTGTTTTGGAGTAGCCGTTTTCGATGTACAGCTTGGCCGCCGTTTGAATGATCTGCAGGCGGGTGTTGGGACGTTGCTTATTGATGTGAGCCATCTTTTTCACCTTTTTCTTTCATTGGTCTTGTTCGTGAACTATTTGTTCGCGAACAACTTGTTTACGAACAAATTATACACGAAAGAGAAGGGATTGTCAAGAGATTTTTCAAAAAAAGGAAAAGATTTTTTGGGGGAGAGCTCTCATGGTTCTGCGTATCCATTTCGGAATTGTGTTTTTTGTCGAAGGAGGGGCAACAGATACCTGCGTTGCCCACAGGAAAACGAAAAACGGCAACGGCATTCGGTACACGAATCGGCATTGCCTGTTTCGATTGACTGAATGCTGTTGCCGTTAGCGGCTGACACGTCGTTGGCGGATACTGTATGGATGATCTGTCGGCTCGTATGGGAGGCCGGGTTTATGGATCGATCCTTTATCCTTTTGTGTTTTATGGGTTTGATTTTAGGGCACCTCTAAAAACTCATCGTGCGGGGAGAGCCGAGCGAGCTCGGAGGCGAGAAGATTTTTCGTCAGTCTAAACAAAAATCCTTCGTATAGTGGATATGCCCACGCAATACGAAGGATTTTTGTGACGATCCCCGAGCAAGGCTCGGGCGCGAAGCTCGGGCGGAAAAGATTCTGCCGGCTGAGTTTACTCAGCATTTCGCCGTGCGAGGGGTTTTTAGAGATGCCCTTTAGATCCGATACG
>JAZOOM010000049.1:0-5065 GCA_045655025.1 Eubacteriales bacterium
CATGTCATTCTTTTGGAGTATGTCCAATGCCTTTTGTCTGAACATGACCTCCTGGGACAACGCCATATCCGTGATTATAGTGGTCTTTTTCTTTCCCATAGAGCCGCAAGTCATGGACACAATGGGAAGCTCATTGATGAAGCCGCAATTCCGCGCCTCCATGTGCCGGAGCTTGGCGAGGGCCACGGTCTTGCGAAAATTTAGGAATAAGGCACAGGGGATAATGAGCAGGATCCATCCCGGAACGTGGTGGTAGATCACCAGCAGATCCACAAGGAGCTTGCCGAACTGGATGTATAGGGTGTCAAGGCGGTAGGACACGGCGAAGAAGAAATAGTATGCCAAGAACTCTACCACAATGGTGACGATGTTCAAGCTACACACCCAGATCAGGGATAAGAAAACTATGAGCCAAATCCTCTCCCGAATAAAGTCGATGTACCCCAATACAAACCGTTTGATCGGTTGATAATACGCCTGCGCATACCGCTTGAAAAGCACCAGCGGTACGGTATCTCGGTTGTGTTTGGTGTTCCCACTCCGGTAGAGCTGCTTGACCGCCACCGCCAATATGAGTATACACGGGAGCAGTACCAGTCCCGCTTTGGCAACCGTTTCAGTAACGCCCATGAACGCCTCCCCGTAGGCTTTGAGGTTGGTGCCTTGGAACAAAAGCATAAAATAGTCCTTGACATTCGCCCAGAACGCCGCCCATTCCTCGGGGATCAAACGCCACGGCATGACCTCCGAGAAATTGTTGATGGTGGGCATCGTGTAATTGGGAATCCCAAGGAGCAAACAGAAAAAGAACTTGATGGACAGTCCAAAATCGCGGAACGCCTCGCCCATGCGGAGGTATGATGTTTGAAACGTAGTTGCCGCTTGCCATACCGTCCATGCGAACACGGATAGGGTCAGCAGCCAATTAAGAAGTTTCTGTCGTCGGTTCATCGGTCACGCTCCCTTCGTATGATTCTGTTATTTCAATCGTTGTCTGTTCTTCCGTCACTTCCTCCGTAAACACAGCGGGCAGCCGACGTCCCGTGAACACGAGATAGCCGACTGCCCAAAGGATCACGGCAAGGAGAATGACAGCAAGTATTCTCTTAACCGTTTTCAATGCTATTCCTCCTTATCGGTATTCTTGGATTTGCGCTCTTTTATGAGCCGTGCCACCGCCCTGACTCCCTTGGCGATATAGTCATACACCCCAAGGATGGCTTTGAGGATATACGGCCACAGAGGTGCCAGAAGGAGAATAAGCAGGACGATCATAGCGAGGGCGAAGACCACCTGCCACCATTCCAATTCGCCGGGCAAGTCTACGGGCGGCGTGATACCGGCGATGGCATCAATGGGATCTGCCACCACGGGGATCACGGTGTATACACCCTCCTTATTGAAGGTGAGCTGGATGATGTCGAAATCGAAGAAGACGCTTTCGCTGGCGATATACGCCTGATTCTCGTACTTCTTATCCGCCCCGAGGAAGCCCGCACCGGGCTCAATAATCGTTGCCGATTGAGCATAGTAATCGCTGGTGGCAAAGCGAAACAGGACGACTACCTCGTCATTTTCGACCGCCTCGGTATAGGTTTCTTGGATAGATTCCACGTCCTTGATGTTGACGAGCAGACGTTCCGAAACCTTGGCATCGCTTCCGTCCAAATCGTCGGCCTGAAGGATCTGAATGGGAGCTACCACGCGGCTGGCTTCATCGGGGCCTCCCGTAAAGGCCGCACCGAGACCAAAATGCTTCCAGTTATCCCAGAAGCTCGGGTCACTATCCGACCAAGAGGACAGCACTTGGGTGTCCAGATCGGCGTCAAAGTCGTAGCAGCTGTAGCCCATCTGAATCTTGCCGCTGGCATTGTCCATCTTGCGGTTCTCGTCGATATCGGCTTCAAACAAGTCCGCGCTGATAGTGCCGTTCTTCACGGGAAGTCGGCCATTCTCATAGGTTTTGTTGTAGGCTCGTATGTACTCGTAAAGCTCGTTGCTCTCAACACCGCCAGAACTGACCTTCTTGGCGTAAGGGTCGTATTCCTCAATATCGCTTACGTAGAACATATAGTACAGAACATTGGTAGGAGAATGGAAATAGCCTGTACCGAGGTTCCATCCCCAATCTGCCACATACATATCTCCTGCTTTGCCCGCGTTGATACCCAGGCTGTAGCCGATATCCTTTACGTATTCATACTGCCCGTATTGGTTGGGCTTGCTCCCAAGCGGAACACCCACGTAGGGCTTGGCCGCTTGATAAAACGCGGCGTTGCTGGTGACAAGGATATCCCTGGTCTTATATTCGTACCACTCGGCTTTGATGCGCTGTAGCTTGCCGTACTCCTCGATATAACTCTTGGGAACGGTGAAGTACACGGTATCCAGTTGGTTCTGATGACCCGCGCCGAGGGTCGAAGTCTCGGAACGGTAGAAGGTGTGCTTAACCGAGAGGAATATAGTCTCCAGTTTCTCGATCTCGCAACGAAGAGTGCTTTCCTCATTGGAATTCTGCCCGTACCCTGCCGCGTACCCAGTGAAGCGATAGGTAGTGCCCACGTGGTACTCGGTGGCAGTCCCAGAACCGTGTACCGCCAGCTCAATACCCGAAATATCGTAGCGTCGCTCGTTACTGTTCACCCGCTGATCGAAGGTAGTGCCATTTACTTTTCGGTCTACTACCTTGTACTTATAAAAGAGATTCTTATAGTCTCCCGATTCCACCTTACTGCAAAATTCCAGACTGAACTTCTCGTATGCGTCGGGATTCCCGTCCTTATTATACGAAGTCGCCATCTGGATCTTGTTGCGTTTACTGTCGGTGGAGAGATTCAGGCCTTTAGGGTTGTAGATATACACGTACAGCCCGTAATTGTCCCGTTGGTTCGCTTTATAGGAATAACAATACTCTATGAGGCTGATGACCTGCACCTCTCCGTTTTCGTCAAATGGGTAATTCCTTATGTCAAAGGGTTTGCCATTGACCGTAGAGGTGAGCAGGTCATCCAGTACCTTGGTATTGTCGAAGCTGCTGCCGTTACCCGCCCCGTAGGCGGTGGTGCTGAAGACCCCGAACAGAGTCACCAGCACCATCACCAGGGCGGCCATGCGGAGCAGCGGTGTTTTGACTGCTCCCGCACGGATCAAAACTCGATCACCTCCTTATCCAGGATCACGCCGCGGATGGACTCGGTGACCGTGAAGTGGATGCGTACCTCCGCCTCCCCGTTGTAGGACGTGACGACAAGCGTGAACATATTCTCATACGCCTTGTCTGTACAGTCCCCAATGGTGTCGTCGGGGTAAACCGCAGTCAGGATCTCGGTTAGGTTGCCCTTGGGCGCAATGGTGAAGGTGTTACCATCCCGCTTGATGGTAAAGCCCGTCGTCAGGTCCTTTTCGGACTGGAAGGAATACTTGTCCCCGTTTAGGGTGAAGTCAAAGTCCTTATCCTTGATGGGGTTGGGCACAACCTTGACGCTGTAGTCCTTCTCTTCATCGGTGGGAGAAGCGAAGACGTACTTGACCTCTACCTTCAAGGGATCGTCGGTCTTCATGCGGAAATTACTTCCCGTACTCATAACGTCCTCCCCGTCCACGGTGGCATAGAAGCCCGTGAAATCGGTGGTAAAGCCGCCTGTGAAGTAGATGATGAAGCCAAGAACACCGATGAGGGCGAGGATGATGAGGGCATAAATGATGATTTTACTCCAATTCAGCATAGTCGTTCACCTCCCCCTTAAAAGCTCATGCGGGTGCGGCTCAAAGATACGCTTCGGACAGCCGACACGGTTCTGACGTGGACGGTCTGAGTCAGCCCCGTGTTCTTCTCGGTGACGGTAATCGTCACGTAGGGGATCTTATCGCCGGTATAGCCGTCGAAGGTACAGGTGGCCTTGCCGAGCTGATTACCCGTAGTCCACGTGAAGGACGCGGGATCCTCCTGAGCCTCGATCCTCAGCTTGCCGTTCTCGATGCGCACCGTAAGGAAGGTGTGAATCCCGCCCGTCTTGGGGAAATAGGCGTAACAGTAGCCCTGGGTGTCCATGAGGTCTGCCACGGTCAGCTCCACGTTGGCGTTGATAGTGCCGGTTACCGCACCGGAGGAATCATAGTTCTTCTGATGGGTATCAATACCGCCGTGAGCCTGAATGGAAATGGCGTAGTCGGGGATAAAGGTACTGCCCGTAGAGCCGAAGACGTTGGAGGGGAGCAGATCGAACAGGTAGGTGTTGCCGCTCTTGACCTCGGCCACACGGATATTCCAGTCGCTGTCCGAAACCATGGTGGCACCCGTGGGCTCGATGGTCAGCGAGGTGGGCTTACCCACGTAGTTGCAGAGGCAACGGGCGGTGAAGCCTCCGTCGCGGGTGATGACCGTGATGACGATATCTCCCGTGAAGGGCTTATAGCAGGTAACGGTGGCGTTGGTGCTGCCGTCGCTCTCGGGGGTGACGGTGATATAGTCGGTCACGTCACCCACGCCGGTACTATCTGCCCAGGCCACCGTCCAGTCTACCTCCTTATTCTCGGTGGTGGCGGGCTGGATGGTGGCGGTAAGGGTCTGCTTGAGGGTAGGCTGATTGTTGGTCACAGCAACGGTCACGGGAGAGACCGAGACGGTGATGAAGGGGCTCTTTTCGGGCTCAATGTGCAGAGATTCCGCCGTTTCGGATGCGGTGGTTTCTGCCTCGGTGTCGGAAAAGAGATCCCCGGGGTCACAGCTTGCCAGAGATACGGCGGTCAGGATCGTGACCACCGACATCAGCAAAGCTACGAATTTAGTTTTGTTTTTCATTGAATTTCCTCCTTTTCAGGATATGGAGATCATACGACCTCCGATCAGAAAATGATCTCGTTGGAGTCCAGATTGACATCGCTGACGGTACCCACGGTACGGACGTTGAAGGTGTAGGTAATGCCGGTCACCTTCTCGGTGAGGGTCACGGTGACGTAGGGCTCCATATCGTCGATGTAGCCGTCAAAAACCGCCTTGGACACGGTACCGTCCACATTCTTCTTCTCGGTGTTGTACGCGGTGGGATAGCTCTGACCGGAGATG
>JAZOOM010000050.1:0-1642 GCA_045655025.1 Eubacteriales bacterium
AGAACTTTAAAAAAGCATTGATAAATATCATTATTTAAAGATTTTTGGAGATCCAAGAACCTTCGCAAACTTTGCCGCAGGCAAATTCGCCCCGAGCGTAAGCGAGGAGGTTTTCAAAAGGTTCTTGGCGGGTGCCGCCGAGCTTGCTCGGCATGCAGTGCCCTGCCGTGCCCCTAACGCACCGACAAACCCAAATTTAAAATCACACCATCCTCCCAAAAGCAAACGGCCACCGTTTCGGCAGCCGTTGCAGGAGCAGGATATGAAATTGCCCTCCGAGAATCAAGGCATCTCTTCCAAAGCCGCGATCTCACTATTGGTCAGCTTACCGTAGGTATTCTCGGCCAAATAATCGTAAATGCAAATGGTACCGTAAGGCTCAGCCTCATAGTTCAGATCCCCCAGATAGTACACGTCCACGTAGACCGCCAGCACAGGGGTGTCGGTCACGGTCATGTCCAGCCCATCGAAGGTCAGGCGGCGGTAGTTGTACATGAGGGACTGGGCGGCCTCCGAGGAGGAGGCATGGTACCGCACGAATTTTACCGAGGCAGGGTCGTTGCCCGCGTTGTCGGTCAGATCCGCAGGGGTGAGATCGTAAGCCACGTATAGGGTCACGTCATACAGCTCGGCGGTGCGGTCGGGCACCTCCGCAAGACCGTAGTCCTCCACCAGATGGCGAATGGTGGCGTTGTTGTAGCGGAACAGGATCTGCACCTGGTTGGCGTCCTCAATGAAGCGAGCCTCCTTGGCGGTAAAGTAGCTGTAGTTCTTGTCCCGCACCGTGGTGGTGTCGTACTGGCTCTCCTGGTGGTAGACCGTCAGCTCCCGCCCCTCGGCCAGGGCGGTCTCATAGGCCTGCTTCAAATGGTCGTTCACCGACAGATGCTTGACCTCGTCGGGGACAATGGTGGAGAAGAACACGCGCCAGATGAAGAACAGAATGGTGCCGAAAACCAGGATCATACCCACGGCCTTCACCGTGTATTTCATGATCTTGATCATCAGGGAATCGGGCATAGAGTCGCTCATGTTTCTTCCTCCGTATCCGTAGTTGTCGTAGTGGGCGAGCTGTTCAAAGCCTCCCGTTCCTTCATGAAGCGGAGCTTGTCCAGCGCGTTTTGCAGAATGATCTCGGCGGAGAGGGTGTCGATGACCCCTTTTCTCTTCGCCCCCTTGGTGTCGGTCTCGTTGAGGTAGCCGGAGGCGGCCATGGTGGTCATGCGCTCGTCCTGCATCACCACGGGGATCTCTACGGCCAATTCGGCAAGCTTTTCCCGCAGGATCCCCGCGAATTTCTCGGCGTGCTGGGCGCGGGGGCCGTGGGAGCCGTCCATGTTAACGGGAAGACCCACCACCACGCCGACCACCCCTCGCTCCCTGGCCATCTGAGCCACGGCGGCGGCGGGCTTCTGCATCCCACCCACCGAGATCTGGGTGATCCCCGAGGCGAGGGTGCGCATATCGTTGGAAATGGCCAGCCCCGTGCGCTTGTCGCCGAAGTCGACGCCCAGGAGCTTGCCTTTGGTTTGAAGGAGTTGTTTCATGGGAATATATCCTTATAATAGTTTGTTTTCAAAGTTGGGTTTGTCGGTGCGTTAGGGGCACGGCCTCCGGCGGCTTAGAACCTTTTAAGTCGGAT
>JAZOOM010000051.1:0-2397 GCA_045655025.1 Eubacteriales bacterium
CTTTTTTGAAAGTTTTTGGAGATCCAAGAACCTTTTTTCAAAAAGGTTCTTGGCCGCCGGAGGCCGTGCCCCCAACGCACCGATAAACCCAAATTTGAAATCATAATTACACCATTGTATTTTCTTTTTTACTTTCCTTGGTATATCCAATTCAAAAAATTCTCGAAAGGAGCTCGACGGTGGCACAGACCGCCGTCAAATGTTTCTGACTATGAAAGATACCGCCGTACTTACCCGATGCAATCTCTTCGCCGTGCTGGGCGCGATTCCTCACTTGATCGAATTGGTGCCCGAGGCCTCCGAATTGGTGGCCGATAAGCGCATCCGTATCGGCTTCAGTATCCGCAAGGGGCCGAAGGCTACCCTGATCCTGGATGGAGGAAAAGCCTCCATGGTCAATGGCCTGAAGGACTGCTCCATCAAGCTCTGGTTCCCCTCCGCCGAAAAATTCAACGCCATGATCGATGGCAAGGGAAGCCCGATCCCCGTCAGCGGCTTTCAGCACGTTGGCTTTCTGCTGGGAGCATTCACCAAGCTGACCGACCTGCTCTCGGCTTACCTGCGTCCCGCTCCCGAAAAGCTGGCAGATCCCGTGTTCTTTGAACGCTCCACCACCCTCATGCTCTACGTCATAGGCCGTGCCATCGTGCAGATTGGCAATCATGACAAGGTGGGCAAATTCTCCGCGTCCAACGTTACCGACGGAAAGATCAAGCTGGGCATCGGGGATGATCTGGCCGTAGCCATTCACGCCAAGGGCGGAAAGCTTTCCTTCAACGCCAGACCCACGGAGGGGGGGTATACCTCTCAAATGGTGTTTGGTAGTCTGAAGACAGCCCGCGATCTGTTCGACGGTAACATCAATGCCATCGCCGCCGTGGGTATGGGACAGGTTCGCATCGGCGGCATGGTGTCCCAGGTGGATAACATCAACCGCATTCTGGATCGTGTCGCCATTTATTTGGCATAATAGGAGGGAAGTATCATGAGAAAGATCAATACGTACGAGAAATCCCGCGAAGCCTTTAACCGTGCCGTCAAGGTCATCCCCTCGGGTATCTACGGCCACCAAGGCCCTGCCGAGGGCTGTTATATCCCCGTGGAGGCCTTCCCCCTGTATTCCTCCAAGGCACAGGGCACCTACCTCTGGGATTTGGACGGCAATCGCTTCATTGATTACATGTGCGCCTACGGCCCCAATATTTTGGGCTACCATGATCCCGACGTGGATGCCGCCGCCGCCCGTCAGCGCGCCATTTCGGACTGCACCACCCTCCCGAATACCGTCATGATCGATTTTGCCGACCTGCTGGTGGACACCGTGGCCTGTGCCGATTGGGCCTTCTTTGCCAAGAACGGCGGTGACACCACCACTCTGGCCATCATGACCGCCCGCGCCTACACCCACAGAAAGAAGATTATCTTCTTCAAGGGCTACTACCACGGTGTGGCACCCTGGACGCAGAAGATCGACTATGCAGGCGTCATTGAAGAGGACGTGATGCACAATATCTACTGCGAGTGGAACAATATCGAGCAGCTTGAAGAGATCTTTGCCCGCTATAAGGGGGAGATCGCCGCCGTGATCGGCCAGCCCTACATGCACGGAAACTTCATGGATAACCAGTTCCCCGCCAAGGGATTCTGGCAGAAGGTGCGTAAGCTGTGCACCGCCAACGACACGGTACTCATCGTGGACGACGTCCGCGCGGGCTTCCGCATGGATCTGGCGGGCTCGGATCATTACTTCGGCTTTGAGGCCGACCTCATCTGCTTCTGCAAGGCTCTGGCCAACGGCTACAACGTCTCGGCTCTTTGCGGCAAGGATTTCTTGAAGAATACCGTTTCCTCCATCTCCTATACCGGCTCCTATTGGATGTCCGCCGTTCCCTTCGCCGCGGGTATTGCCTGCATCGAGAAAATGAAGCGGCTGGATCTGCCCACCCTTCTGATGGAGAAGGGAACCAAACTGTCCAACGGTCTGACCGCCGCTGCTATCAAGCACGGCTTCGACCTCCGCGTGACGGGTGCCCCCTCCTTGTTCTATCTCCGTTTGGCGGATGACCCCTCCCTTAAGCTGCACCAGGAGTGGATCGCGGAATGCGTTCTGCGAGGCGTGTTCTTCACCAACCACCACAACCACTTCATCAACTACGCCCTCTCGGACGAGGATATCGCCGAGACCGTGGAGATCGCCGACGAGGCCTTCACCGTCCTGCGGGAGCGGCATCCCCTTTGATTGGCAGGCATTCTGTAAATTGCTGTTTAACGGGAGCGGCAGGGCTCTGCCCTGCACCCGCTTAAGGGACTTTTGAAAACCTCCTCGCTTACGCTCGGGGCGAATTTGCCTTCGGCAAATATCGCGAGTCCCTTAAGAATCCCCAAAACTTTCAAAAA
>JAZOOM010000052.1:0-2482 GCA_045655025.1 Eubacteriales bacterium
ATTGACCTGTTGTCTTCCTAAGACCGCTTGGCCTCCGACTTATACGATATGCTGATCATCGGCGGAGGTCCCGCCGGTTACACCGCCGCGCTGTACGCCGCACGGGCGGGACTGGACGTGGCCGTCATCGAGAAAATGTCCATCGGCGGGCAGATGGCCTTGACCGATATCATCGACAATTACCCCGGCTTTGAGGAAGGGGTGGAGGGCTTTACACTGGGCATGAAGATGCAGGCGGGAGCCGAGCGCTTCGGAGCCGGGACGGTCTACGCCGAGGTGACCGAGGTGACCTTGGAGGGAGACGTGAAACGGATCGTCACCACCGACGGCGAGCTGCTTTCCCGTACCGTGGTCATCGCCACGGGGGCTGACCCCCGTACCCTTGGGATCGAGGGGGAGGAGCGGCTGATCGGCAAGGGGCTCCACTACTGTGCCCACTGCGACGGGCGGTTCTACAAGGGCAAGGAGGTTATGGTGGTCGGCGGCGGCAACACCGCGGCGGCGGACGCCCTGTACCTGTCCCGTCTGGCGGCCAAGGTCACCGTGGTGCACCGCCGCGACACCCTGCGGGCTACCCGCATCTACCATGAGCCTCTGATGAAGGCCGAAAACGTCACCTTCCTGTGGGACAGCGCTGTCGCGGACTACGCCGTGGACGGCCGCATCCACGGTGCCAAGGTGAAGAACCTCAAGACCGACGAGGTCACCGACGTGGCCTGCGACGGTATTTTCGTCAGCATCGGGCGCAAGCCCAATACGTCCCTCTTTGAAGGACAGCTCGAGCTGGACGAGGGAGGTTATATCAAGGCTGACGAGACCACCCGCACGAATATCCCCGGTGTGTACGCCGTGGGCGACGTGCGCACCAAGGCGCTCCGTCAGGTGGTGACCGCCGTGGGGGACGGTGCCGTAGCGGCGCATTTCGCGGAGGAGTATCTGGCATCTCTGACGGTATAAGGAATTTTTTTGAAAAAAGTGAAATTTTTTTTCGAAAGGGCGTAATGAGATCGGATTTTTTGCGTCTACGTAGGTGAAGACCCAAACTGAAAGGAGCTTTAACCATGAAAAAGAACACATTCACTCGCGTACTCATTCTGGCCGCCGCTCTGCTGGTGGCGATCATGACTTTCGCATCCTGCTCTGCCGACTATGCGGAGAACTCTGTCCCCGGAGCGTCGGCTGACATCCCCAACAAGGGCGACGGTATGGAGGGCGGCAGTGCCGACGGGACGGTCATGGGTGGCCTGAACGGCGACTATGACCGCAAGATCATCCGCACCGTCACCATGTCCTGCGAGACCAAGGCCTACGACGAGGCTGTGACCACCGTTATGACGGCGTTGGAGGCTCACAAGGGCTACGTGGAGGCCTCGGACGTGACGGGAACGGGCTACGAGGACGTGAAGAATTCCGCCCGCCGCGCTACCTACACCCTCCGTGTGCCTGCCGAGTCCCTGGATGCCTTCCTGGAGACTCTGCGCACCGACGAGGGCATCCGCATCCTGTCACAGAATGCCTCCTCCGACGAGATCACCGCTACCTACTACGATACCGTCTCCCGTCTGGAGACGCTGGAGGCGGAGAAGGCCAGCCTGATGGCCATGCTGGAGGGCTTTACGGACTACAGCGACATCAATTCCATGCTGAAGGTGCAGGAGCGGCTCTACAACGTGATCGAGGAGATCGAGGCACTGAAGACCAAGCTGAATCTGTACGACGGGCAGGTGGCCATGTCCACCGTGTACCTCACGCTCCGTGAGGTCATCACCTACACCGAGGTCGTGGTGGAGGAGCCCACCTTCGGTCAGCGCATGAAGGAGGCCTTTGTGGAGAGCTGGAGCGACTTCGGTGAGGGCTGTCAGGACTTTGCCGTGTGGTTCGTGGAGGCTTTCCCCACCCTGATGGTTCTGGCCATCATTGGCGGTGGTGTAACGGTCATCATTGTGACCCTCAACCGCAAGGCCGAGAAGCGTCGTCAGGCGGCCAAGGCAAGCGCGCCTACGCCCACGCCTCCCTACCGTCCCACCGACCGTAAGTGATCGGAGGCTCTGATGGATAACGGAATCGAAAAACGGGGATTTCTCCCCACGTTGGCGCTGCTGCTTGCCTTCGTGCCTGCGGTTGTCGCCGCCGTCCTGATCGCACTCAGCGCGGGCGGGAACTGGGCGTTCCTGATCCTCGCCCTCATGGCCTCCCCCATTGTCGAGGTCGTCTTTGGCGGCGCGTCCCTTGTTCTCGGGATCCTCTCTGTCCGTAAGGATTGGGGACGGAGACGGGGGATGGCGGCGGTGATCCTGTCCTCCATCGGACTGGCCTTGACGGTCGTGGTATACGGGTCATTCGGGATCAGGGGATTGCTGATCTGACGTGAACGGAATAAAAAAAGAATTGCACCTTCTCGTTTTGAGGAGGTGCAATTTTGTATGCAAGGATTCGGCATCCAATGAGGGGGCAGAACGTTTCAATGGCCGCAAACGCCTGT
>JAZOOM010000053.1:0-5682 GCA_045655025.1 Eubacteriales bacterium
TGGCTACGATCCGACTTGGCAGTGATGGGATCGGGAGTGTAGTTGACAAGGGTCTCGGTGGTAACCTTCACAGCCTCGCCTCCCGTCAGTTCAGCAGGGAGGTCAATGACGAAGCTCATGCAGGTCATGCGTCCCTCGGCATCCAGCGTAAAGCTGAAGGACAGGGTCGCGCCCTCCATAGGCTCGCCCATGAGCAGGGTGATGAGGTCGTCGGAAAGCCCCGTGCAGGTCAGCTCCACGGTGCCGTCGGCGTATTTCTTGCCCGCCATGGTGCTTTCAAGGATACCCGACACCACCTCGTCCTCCTCCAGTCCCGAGGAGGCGCCCTCGGAGGCGATGGAATCGAAGAGCTCGGCGCGCTCCTCGGCGGTGGGGGTCAGGACGTAGCGAAGCTCGGTCACGGTCTCGCCGTCATCTATGGAGACAAAGTAGTAGATCTGCTCGCCCAGAGCGGTGACACGGGTCTTCATGCCCATGACGTCGAGGTCGATGACGTAGTCATTCCCGATCTGCAGGACGGTCTGGTTGACGAGGATCTCCTCACCCATGTATGCCTTGATAGTCAGGGCGGCGTTTTCAGTGTCCTTCCCGAGGGCGGCGGCAAGCAGGGTCTTCAGCTCGTCGGCGCTGAGGTCAGCGGGGGGATCCGTCTCGGCGTCGGTGGGCGCCTCGGTGGGGGTCTCGTCGGGGGTGCTGGTGGGTGCCTCGGTGGAGGCGGTGGTATCCGATGCCGTGGTGTCGGCGGTAGGCGTTTTGGAATCGCAGGCGGTGAAGACCGCGGTCAGCGCCAGAAGCAGGCAGAGCAGCAAGGACAGTCCCTTGATGTACTTCATAAAAAATCCTTTCCGATCCCGCTTGGGGGATCTCCATAATACTCACGGTCATTATAGCACAAGCCGGAATAATTGTCAAGGTGATTTCAAGAAAACCACAAGAGGCTGAGCCGCAAAAAGTAGGCTCAGCCCCGTTTTTTCGATTACTTGTTACCGATTTCTCCTACTTACGACTTCTTACTCGGCTCCCCGCCCGTGGAGGTGAACACGATGCTTCCCTCCTTGTCGGTGCGGTACACCTCGGCGTTGATGCCTTGATAGCGAGCCAGGATCTCCTGCTTGGGATGGTTGTAGGTGTTGCCCTCTCCCACCGAGATCACGGCGTAAACAGGAGTAACGGCATCCAGGAAATCCTTGGCGGAGGAGGTATCCGAGCCGTGGTGTCCAACCTTGATCAGATCGCAATCCAGCGTACCGCTGAAGCGGTACTTCTCCAGCATCTCATATTCCGCGTCCACCTCGGCATCACCCGTATACAGAACGGAGGTGTCCCCATAGTCGGCGCGGATGACCACGCTGTAGTTGTTGGTCTCGGTGTAGGAGGTGCTGATGGGCGCGAGAATGGTGCAAGTCACCTCTCCGACCTTGAAGGTCTTATCGGGCGTCGCTTCAATGACCTCGCATTTCTCTGCTTCGATGGCATCCATCATGCGCTCAAAGGTTTTCGAGGTAGCGGTGGCATCGGGCATGACTACCCGCTTGACGTTGTAGGAATTCAGGATCATGTCCGCGCCGCCGATATGATCCTCGTGGGGATGGGTAAAGACGGCGTACTCGATATCGGTGACTCCGAGGCGATCCAGATAGGCCTTCAGCTCTTCCTCGGAGGAATTTGTGCCCGCGTCGATGAGAACATACCCTGCCTCGGTGCGGATGAGGGCGGCATCACCTTGCCCTACGTCGATAAAATGGAACTGAACCTCACCGCCGCTGACGGGCTCTGAGGTCTGACCCGTGAGAGCATCCTTCCCAAAGATCAGGCCCGCGATGGCGGCGATAACGAGAAGGATCACCCATACGAAGCCCTTCATCGCCTTTTTCTGTCTACGTGTTGCCATATAATTCTCCTTTCAATAGTCTTACAGCATAATCTCTACGTAAGCGGCGCAATTACCCTCGGGGAACGTGACGGTCAGATAGCCGTCGTTCAGCGAGCAGGCAAAGCCGCCAAGATCGGGGTACGCGCGAAGGACGGTGGCACCGTCGGTGAGGTAGGGGGTGAGATCCAGAACCGTCTCGGTCGCCTCGGTGCGCGTCTGCCAGACCGCCAGCAGGAGCTTCCCTGCTTCCTTGTTGAGAAGCCCGAGGCTCGCGTGACCGCCGTCACTCATGCGGGAAAGACCCGTAGGATAAACGGGCACAGCCCCCGCTTGAACCCCGCAATTGTCCTTGTAGATGGCCAGCGCGTCGGCAATGAGCTTTCGGTTCAGCTCGTCGGCGTAGCAGATACGGCCCGACAGGTACATAGCACCCATCATACCGTTGACCATGTTGTAGGCGGTTTGCCATCCGTCGGCACAGGAGGCCACCACAGCCTTGACATTCTCGCCCGCGAGGGGGTACACGTCTCCCTGCTCCCCCATGTAATGGAAGTCCACGGGGTAAGGATATGCCCAGACACCCGCCCGCTCGGGGGGCATACAGGCCACCATGCCCTGAATGATGGAGGGGTAGCGGTCGTAGAACTCCTGATCGCTGGTGGATTGGATGTGGAAGTGGGACAGAGTGGTGTGGTCGCAGCGCATGGCCCCCGAGCCGCAGTTCTCGATCATGAGGCCGGGGTGGGTGGCGATCACCTCGTCGATGAATGCGTAAAACGCCTCGGTATGCTCCCGAAGTGCCTCGGCCATGGAAATATCCTGTCCCTCCAAGGGATCCACACCGATGCCCGTGGAGTGGTTGTAGTCGTTTTTGACGAAGCGCACGCCCATGGCATAGAGATCGTCAAAGACCTGCATGAGGTGGTCGCGAACGACCTTTTTGCGGAAGTCCATGAAGCACTGACCGCGGCCGATGGGATGGCCGTGACGGGTGAGCAGAGCCTCAGGATGAGCCTGTACGAAATCGGAGGAGGCATCCGCCGTCTCGATCTCCAGCCACACGCCGGGGAGCATACCACGGGATTCCATCTCATGCAGGATGCCCTGCAATCCGCCCTCACCGAACAACTCATCGTAGGGCTGCCAGTCACCGTTGTGCTTGTACCACTCCCCCCGCTTGCCGAACCAGCCCGCGTCGATGCAGAACACCTCACAGCCAACCTCAGCGGCGGCCTGAATGAGAGGCATAAGGCGGTCGCGGGAGGGCTGCGCCCACAGGCAGTTCATGTAGTCGTTGAAGCACACGGGGGTATGACCCATGGGGAAATCCGTGTGATATGTAGCCCGCTTGTAGGCCGTCAGCTCAGCCACTGCGGCCTCAAAGCCACCTTTGACACAGCCGTAAACGGCAGGGGCGGCGGTGTAGGTCTCTCCTACGGTCAGCTCCTTGTACCAGCCGCCGTTCTTCTCAAAGGCAGCGGTGAGGAGGACGCAGAGGGAGGAATTCTCCTTGTAGCCCTTGGCGCTGACCTCGATGTACCAATTCGAACCCGTGAGGATCTCAAAGTAATGCGTTTCCCCCGCTTCGGTGTCCTCAATGAGGATCAGGGGGTAGTGTCTGGAGGTCGTCCAGCTTCCCTGGGAGTAGAGGCGGAAGGCGGTCTGATGGCCGTGGTTGTAGGTGGGGTACAGACCCAGCTCCTCGGCAGAGGCGTGCCGCCATTGGCCCTCGCCCTGCCAAACGGAATGACAGTAGTGAATGATAAAGCGATCCTCGTACCAACGCTTTCCTTCCTCGCCGATGCCCGTGACAAAGGCTGAGGACAGGCAATCCACCAAAAGGGGGGCGTCGCCGTCGTTGCGGAGGGTGGTGGTGAGGCGGGTGATGCCGCCGAAGGCCTCGCGGGTCTCGGTGACAGTGGCGTTGTGGTTGGGAAGCTTCCAAACGGTATCGCCGCAAAGGCCGTCACCCGCGACAAGCTCGGCGCGGTCTCCGTATACGTCGTCGTTATGGTAGGGAGAACAGGATTCGGCGTTGAAGTTCAAATAGAAAGCAGGATTCGGCATGGATCATTCTCCTTTTTGCGTAGCATTGAGGTAGGCAAGAATTCCGCACAGGTTGATGGCACTCTCCCAGGGGCGGTAGGGGCAGGAGGCGGCGTAGGGCTTTCCGTTTCGGTAGTATTCCGTCCACACCGCGCCGGGGACGCGATCAGCCAAAAGCTCGTCCAAAAGGTCACGGTAGGCAGGAAGCTCGTCGGAGGGCAGCAGACGGGACAGGGTGTAGAGGATCACGCCGTACTCGTAGCCCACGGTGTTTTCGGGGTTGTTCTGTCCAAAGCCGCTCTCGCGGATGGCGTTTACGGAACGAGTCAGAGCAGTCTTCAAGGTGGCTTCGGGAAGTAGCTCGCATCCCGCGAACACCGCCATCCACAGGGCGCAGTCGGTGCTGTACCGCTCCGCCGTCACAGGGGCGGGGGCTTTGCCGTAGCAGGCAGGACAGAGATAGCCTCCCTCGGGTGCGCGGAGGAGGTTGGTCATCCACAGGCAACGGTGGCATACGCCGTGGCGGTAAGCGGGGGTGTCTCCCTCGGCGGCACGGAGGGGGTTATTGATGTAAACGGTGTCCCCATCGGTGAAGTTCTCCGCAAAGCGTGCCTTGGCCTCCTCGGCCTTGGCACGGTGGCTCTTGATCTCGTCGGCACTCATCAAGCCGTACCGCTCACAGACATCCGACAGGCGGGTTGCCGCACCGATATACAGGGCGGTGGCCTCCATGGAGCCGTGGTCGATGCCGCCTCGGGGGAAAATGTTCCCCGCTATGTAGGTCTCGTCACCGTTGAAGGGAATCATACCGTTCTTCAGGTTTCGCTCCTGGGCGGTCAGCAGATAAGTAGCATAGTCCATGCGGTCGCGGAGGAAATCCACGTCTCTCGCCTGCTCGGCATAGTCCAACAGCTCCAAGAGGTAGTAGCCCGTCTGCTCCACCTCGTCGTTCTCATGGCGGTGGGAGCAGGACATACCCATACCCGAGGCATTGGGCATAAAGCCCTTTTGACGGTAGGTCTCGCACATGTACGCCACCATGCGGCGGGCGTAGTCGTACAGCCCCAGTGCCATGTAGCCGCGGAACACGCCGTACATATCCCGCCCGTAGGCCAGATGGTAGAACGCCCCCGCGATGACACCGCCCTCCCGTGATGTCTGGGTGATCAGAGCGGCGGCCACCGACTCGATCAGCTCGTCGACGTTGGGGATAGAGTCCAGCGCGGCGTGATCCACCTTGACGGAAGCAAAGATCTCCCCCCAATGGGCAAGGAAATCGGTATAGATGCCGTCAAGATCGGCGTTCAGCATGGACTCGGAAAGGGTCATGCAATTTGCAAAGCTCGCCGTACCGAGATCGCCGTAATCGCCACCCACGAAGAGGAGGTAGGACTCCCCCGCAGGGAAGGTAATGCTTCCCTCTTCCTCGGTGCAGTTGGGGGAGAGGAGAAGCTGGCAGTAGGTCTCCTTGTCGGTCTTGGACTTGGAAAAAACCACGGTGCCGTCGGGAATCTCAAAGAGGTAGGACTTGGTACGGCCTTCGTAGACGGCATCGGTGTTGGTCTTGGGAAAGGGGGACTCCACCGCAAAGGTCAGGGGTTGGGTGAGGGTCAGGCGGCGGATGAAAACGGGGAGGGTAGGATGGGTGTAGTCGGTGATCTCACCCACGGGGGTGCAGTTTTGGGTGAGCTTGGTGATGTAGCCGGCTGAGCCGCCGACACGGTAGCTTTGGGTACTGATTGCAGGGTCGGTGAGGCGGAGGG
>JAZOOM010000054.1:0-6852 GCA_045655025.1 Eubacteriales bacterium
CGAAATATCACCGCCCTGGGGAGAAACGGCGCCGATGGCGGACAGGGCGCCCATGCGGCCGTCGCTACCCAGGCAGACCACCTGGCCTGCGCGCTCGTAGAACTGGGCGAGACGAGAGGTAAGGTAGGCGGGATAGCCCTCCTCACCGGGCATTTCCTCCAGACGACCCGACATCTCGCGGAGCGCCTCGGCCCAACGGGAGGTGGAGTCGGCGATGACGGCCACCGAGTAACCCATGTCGCGATAGTACTCGGCGATGGTGATACCCGTATAGATGGAGGCCTCACGGGCGGCCACGGGCATATCCGAGGTGTTGGCGATGAGCACGGTACGCTCCATGAGAGACTTGCCCGTGCGGGGGTCTGTCAGCTCGGGGAACTCACGAAGCACGTCGGTCATCTCGTTGCCGCGCTCGCCGCAGCCGATGTAGACCACCAGATCCACGTCGCTCCACTTGGCCAGCTGGTGCTGCACCACGGTCTTACCCGAGCCGAAGGGGCCGGGGACGCAGGCAGTACCGCCCTTGGCGATGGGGAACAGGGCGTCGATGGGACGCTGACCCGTGATCATGGGCTCAGCGGGAGGGAGCTTCTGCTTGTAGGGGCGGGACACACGCACAGGCCACTTCTGCACCAGCATGATATCCTCGATGGTGCCGTCCTCCAGCTTCAACTTACCGATGCGGTCGGTGACCTTGAAATCGCCCGAGTACAGCTCCATAACGGTGCCCTTCTTACCGGGAGGGCACATGATCTTGTGGGTAATGACCTCGGACTCCTGCACCGTACCGTACACGTCACCGGCGGAGACGGTGTCGCCGTAGCCCAGCTTGGCCTCGAAGTGCCAGAGCTTATCTCTGTCCAGAGCGGGCTCGTCGATACCCTTGCGGATGTTGGAGCCGTACTTCAGACGCATGGCCTCCAGAGGTCTCTGGATACCGTCATAAATGGAGGTGATGAGGCCGGGGCCCAGCTCTACGGACAGGGGCGCGCCCGTGGACACCACGCGGTCGCCGCGACCCAATCCCGCGGTCTCCTCGTAAACCTCGATGGAGGCGCGGTCGCCGTGCATCTCGATGATCTCACCGATGAGGCGGCCTTCACCCACACGCACCACGTCGAACATATTGGCGTTCCGCATACCCTCGGCAATGACCAGAGGGCCGGACACCTTCAGAATTTTTCCTTCTACCATTGTAGTTTACTCCTTAAACAATATATCCGCGCCCACGGCCCGCTCTACAGCGGACTTGATGGCGGCCATACCCGAGCCGTCCGATCCTTCCCTACCGGGAATGGAGATGACGGCGGGGAGGGGGGAATCCTTGTAACGGGCGATGTCCTCCGCAATGACCTTGGCGTAGTTCTCCACGATGAAGATGATGGCGTAGGACTCGTCCTTAGCCAGCGTGTGGAGGATCCTTGCGGCGGTCTCGGGGTCGGGAGCCTCATGGACGGAAAAGCCGATGGCCATAAAGCCCATAACGCTGTCCCGCTCGCCTATGATACCAATCTTATACATAACTTGCACGGATCCTTTCCCGAATGACCTCGGGGGACAGCCCCGCGTCCTTCGCAGCCAGCAGAATACGGATATTCTTCACAGCGGTCTCACATCCGATCAGGTAGCCGCCAACCACGGGAGCGCCGAAGGGAATCCTCGTTTCCTCCCGAACCAGCTCCATGTACAGATCGTCGCAGGCCTTCTCTACGGCAGACAGAGGACGGGGATCGCCCTCCACCCGTGAAAGCTTGTCGTACGCCGTGGGGATCAAGGCATCCCACAGCCCGGCCTCACCGGATGCGTAGACATCCATGAAGAAAGTAGCCGTCAGCCTGCCTCCCGGAAGCAGGGATTCCTCCAGGAAATCCGCTCCCACAGCCCCCATGTTCATACGCAGAAGGCGGAGCGTCGTGAGAACGTTGGTCAGATCCACGCGGGCTGCCAGCCAGCCCATCAGGGTCTCGTCGCCCGTCGCCTTAGCGGCGGCCAGCATGTCAGCGTAGCAGGCCTTGTCCAGCACCGTGTCGATGCGGCGGGGATCCCCCGTCTTGTCGTAGGCCTCCCGTGCCTCAGGGATGGCGGCGGCCATGGCGGCAGGCCATGCCTTGCAGTCCCCCTCGCGGATCAGGGTCTCCACACGGTTGGCGGGAACGGTGCCGAAATCGAAGAGCATGTCCGACGGGGAAATGCCGCGGATGGCGCACTTGATGGCGGCCTTGATATTGTTGCAATCGTAGGGATAGCGGAAGTAGCGGAACAGGGCGGGATCGGGCACAGCGGCCTCTGCCTCGCCGTAGGCCTGCCGCAGAACCTCCAGCAGCATGGCCTCACGAACAGCACTGACCGTCTCTCCGAGGGAGATCCCCGCGGCGTGGATGCCCTCGGTCTCCTCGGCGGGCTTCAGCCCGTATTCGGCCAGACGGTCCATGACCTCGTCGGCGGAGCGCGCCTCAATGAGCACGTCCATCCGCTCCCGTCCGATCAGACGGGATTCCAAGGCTCTCAGTCGTGCCGAGGCGTAGGTATATTCGGTAGCTTGTAATCTTTTCATGTTGTGATGACTCCCTTATGGGATAGTTGGCGGTTCATGCCGCCATCAGATCGCATCTCCGAAGAGGATGCGGTTGACCTTGGCCTCGGTCTCGCGGCGATTCTCCGCCATGAGCATGGCCAGGGAGCAGTTGGTCTCCACAGGGCCCGCGCGGAGGATGAGGCCGCCGTCAATGTTGGCCACGTCGGGGGCCAGGCGGAGCTTGGCGTGAACGGTGGCGGGGAATTTAGAGCCCAGGCCGCTACGGAAAGCGGTCATGAGCTTTTCTCCGTAGGTATTGCGGTCACGGCTGCTCAGCACCACCTCGTAGGTGGCGGGGGAAATATCCTCCCCGTAGAGCCGCATGCTCTCCTCCTCCCCCTCCAGCTGACGCTTGAGGGCAGAGCGGAGCATCTTTTGGAGCAGATCCAGATACTGCTCCCCGTTCATGGAGCGCACCTGCTTTTCGGCGGCGGCGTAGGCTTCGTTCAAAATGGCGGCGCGAGCCTCCAGAATGGCGTTGCGTTGAGCCATAGCCGCCGAGGAGCGGGCACGGACGATGAGTGCCTGGCACTCACGGTCATTCGCCTCCCGGAGCTTTTCCAGCTCGGCCTCGAGGGCCGCCCCGTGTCGCTCACGGATGGCGGCACACTCGTCGTCGGCTTTCTGCAAAATCTCGCGGGCATCGGTTTCGGCATCGGCAATGATCTTGCCGGTTACTTTTTCCAGTCCGGTCATGGTACTATACCTTTCTTTCGATCTTCAATGGGTGTCGGTCGTTACCGATCAAGCCTTGAAGGGAGAGAAGGAGATCAGCAGGAGGGTGATCAGCAGAGCGAAGATGGCGTAGGTCTCCACCAGAGCGGAGGAGGTGATGGCCTTACCCAGCTCGCCGGGGCGCTTGGACAGCAGGTTGATACCCGAAGCGGACACGCGACCCTGACGAACGGCAGAGAAGTAGCCGGCCAAAGCGATGGGCAGAGAGGCCATGAGGTAGTAAGCACCGGCAGCGATAGACAGGGAGGAGAAGTAGTCAGGATCGTTGAACAGACCCAGCGTAAAGAGCGCGATGAAGGCGGCAACCAGACCGTAGATACCCTGGGTCATAGGCAGAGCCTGCAGAGCCAGAGCCTTACCGAACAGGGAGGGATTCTCGGAGAGCAGACCGCCGGAGGCCTCGCCTACGATACCAACGCCCTTAGCGGAGCCCATGCAGGGGAGAGCAACGGCCAGAGCGGCACCCAGCAGAGCCAGGTTGGTACCCGAGAAGATACCCTTCAGAACGGTAGCAACGGTGTCAGCGGGGGTCTGGGTCTCTTCAATGGCACCGATGGTAGGAATTTCCTCGGTGGACTCGGTCTCGGCGGTGGTGTCCTTCTCCAGATCCTCTGCGAAGGCAGTCAGGGTCAGCATAGCCATCACAGCCAGCAGGGACAGCAGGATAGCGGCGATTCTCTTCATGGTAGACTTTTTCATGGTAGGTTTTCTCCTTTTATTCATTGATATTCAAGGTGACGGAAGTGGGGGCGGTGGTGTCTCCCTCGTCGGAGGAATCACTTTCCACCGTGGAATAGGTGTCGCTGGGGAGGGCGGGATCAAAGGCCACGCCGCCGTCCTCAAAGAACTTGCCGAAGAACTCCAGGTACTGGAGACGGCTGGTGTGGACGAAAGCACCCAGCAGGTTGATGGCCATGTTGAGCACGTGCCCGATCAGCAGGATGGGAACGAACATGATGATTCCGACAGGAGTCGGGCCGCCCATGGTGGCCAACAGATTGAAGACCTGAGCCATAACGGCGGAGGCAAGACCCAACGCCAGAATGCGGCAGTAGGAAAGCAGATCCGAAGCGTAGCTGATGAGGTCGTAGAGTCCCTTCAGACCCATGAGAACCTTCATGATGGGATTCTTCTCGGCGCGGCCGTGGGTGGTCACGATCATGAGAACGCCCACACCGACGGTGATCAGACCCGCGGTGGAATGGAGGAACACAAGACCGATTCCCCCGAACAGGATCCAGTAAGAGCCGATGTCAAAGATGGCGGCGAAGACGTCCCCCTGCTTGCAAAGCAGGTAAAACTTGACGGCCATACCGCCTATCAGATGGATCGCGCCCATGGCCAGGGAAATGATCAGGAAGGTCATGGGGTTTTCCATGGCGTTGAGGGAAATGGGATTTCCGCCCAACGTAACCACCAATCCGTTGAAGATGGGGAACGCTTCCTTGGCGGCCTCCGCGGACGGGTATCCGCCAAAGGAGGTCAGAAGGGCGTAGGGCAGATCTCCGAACCAGCCGCCGAAAACGAACCCGCATATGGCGCAGGATATGCCGCAATAGGCGAACATATTGAGCATACGGGTCATACCCGGCTTCATGTGGAGGAGCTTGGGGGCCAGGAATCCGATGAGCACCAGGAGCACACCGTAGCCCACGTCGGCAAACATGAGGCCGAAGATCACGAAGTAGAAGATACTCATGACGAAGGTGGGATCGTAGGTGCCGTACTTGGGGTAGGAGTACATCCCCACCACCCACTCAAAGTTGGAGGCGTATCCGTTGTTCTGCAACAGAACGGGCGGCTCCTCATCGGGGGCGGGCTCTTCCATGCCGTAGGCACAGGGGAGCTTGTCCAAAGCGACGGACACCCGATCCACGCGATCCGCGGGCACCCAGCCCTCCAGCACCGCACAATGCTCGGTGGTGGCCAGCTTTTGCCGCTCACGGGCGGCGGTCAGGGTGGTCATCTCCGTATCGTAGAGCACCTGAAGCTCGGGAAGCGCGTCGGCCAGCACGCCGAGGCGGTCGCCGTAGATCTGAAGCTGATTGTCCAGCTCGTCCAGACGGCGGAGGCAATGGCGGTGGTTCTCTACCGCCGTACCCGAAACGGGCAGACCCTTAAAGCCGTTTCGGACAAATCCGAGGGCGGCCAGACTCCGAGCCACCCCGTCGCTGTCCTCCCGAAGCAGGAGCACCGACACGTACAGGCCTTCCTTGTCTCGGAAGACCTCCTCCACGCCTGCGTGGAGAGACGCCAGCGCGTCCTCTACTTGAGAAATGAGTGTTTTCGGGGGCAGAGTACCCAACCAGACCTCACAGAGATCGGTTCCCTCCCCATCCAGGGGCTGGGTGTACTCCATCCAGGGTGTCAGGGAGCGGCACAGCGCTTCCAGACGGTTGTATTCATTCTGACAAGCCACCTGCCCGTCCCGAATCTTCAGCACCTCGGACACCGTGGCGCGGGCGGCATCCAGCCTTCCCGATTCACGGAATTCCCCGGCGGAGACCGCAATGGGCTTTTGATTCCATGGCTTTGTCTTGACCGTGTACGTGTCCAGTATGGGCAGGGCGGCGGTCACGTCGGCCACTCGCCGCTCGGCCTCGGCTCGGTCTCTGTCGCTGTCGTAGCGCAACAGAGTCCCGCCGTCGGGCAAATTCCCCAAGGGAACGGCTTTGAGCTCGGCGCACCTGAGACGCATCAGGCGGCGCACAAGCCTGTCCGCGTCCCGCACGGAGGCCAGCACGGTCAGCTTTTTCATGACACTGACTGACATAGATCTTTATCCTTTCTGGTAAAACGTCTGGGATGGGTCAGATATCGGTGAGCTCCCACTCGATGTGCTTGACAGCCTCACGCATCTTTTCACGGGCGACGGCTCGCATTTCCTCGATATCGGCCTCCGCCTCCTCGCGACTCTGGAGGATCAGGGCATCAGCGCGCTCGCTGACCGCAGCACGGCGGCGGGAGAGCTGATCCTTGGTATCCTGAATCCGACGGGCCTCCTCCTCGGCGCAGTCACGCTCACAGGCCTCCACACGAGCGGCGGCCTCGCTTACGGCTCGCTCACGGATGGCATTCGCCTCAGCCTCGGCGGCCAGTACCCGAACAATGGCTTCTTTGGACAAGAATTCCACCTTCTTTCTTTTGCAAAAAAGCTTGAAAAAAGCCTTTTCATTTCGTTTTTTGTGGAAAAATCCCGCCCCGCGGGTCTTCCCCTCGCGGGGCAGGATTTCCCAAATGAATCACTTATATATTCTACCACATTTTCCTATTTATTTCAATAGTTTTTCGTGAATTTTCAGTAATTCGCGCCAAGTTTTCTCCCCCGCCTCCCGCCGCGCAGCGTCAAGGACGGAAGCCGCCAAATCTCCTCCCCGTATCGGCTGTGCCGAGCCACCGTTCCCCGCCGAGAGGAATAGGGCACGGCGCGCCGTACCGCCAGCTCGGAATCGGGGGCAGGCAGGAGCTCTGCCCTCATGGACCAGACCAAAAGGCGGCGGCCAAAGCGGTAAGCGGCGGACGCCCCCATGGCGGCGTAATCC
>JAZOOM010000055.1:0-1939 GCA_045655025.1 Eubacteriales bacterium
TTGGCGCGGAGCTGGATGAAGGAGAGATCGTCGGAGTAGAGATTGCGGAAAATATCGGCGGTGTCAAAGCCCCGCACCATGAGGAAGGAGGCCATGCGGTGGGTCTGGGCGTTGGTGGAGTCGTAGCGGAAACGTCCTGAAGCCGTGATCATGCCCGTGTAGAGGAGCTTGGCGGCCACAGGGGAGACGGTCAGCCCGCACTCGGCGGCGAAGGCGGTGACAAGGCCACAGCAGCTCTCAAAGGAGGTGTCGGTGATCTCACAGTCGCAGATGGGCTCCACGAAAATATGGTGATCCATGCGGGCGGTGTAGGTGGCGGTGGTGTACCGCTCGTCGCAGATGAGGGCCTTGGCGGAGGTGTCCAGCACCATGGCCAGAGCGCCCTCGTAGGCCTCGTCGGGGACGGTGTCCATGGGCTCGTCCACCATGAAGGCGTAGCGGTCAGTCATGTCTCCCACCGCGAGGATCTCCTTGTCGGGGAAGGAATCCCGCAGGATGTGGCGCAGTCCCAGCTGACTGCCCAGCGCGTCGCCGTCGGGGTTCTTGTGACGGTGAATGATGACTCGGGGAGCCTTTTGGATCAGCTCCAGAATTTGTTCAAACATAGCGTATATTATTATCCTTTCACTCGTCAAAATATCCCTTGTACTGCACCTGCAGGGGGCTGTTCGGGAACATATGGCCGTGCAGCTCGATGAAGTAGTTGTCGGTCATGCTGGCGATGTAGTCCACCACGATGTCGTGGGGATCGTTCTGCTCGTAGGGAATGTCCCGCTTGTAGTGGGCGGAGTTGACGTAATCGATGTGATGGCTGAAGATGGGGGAGGCCTTGTTTCCGTTCTTCAGGTCGTCCAGAAGCTGACCGTACACCTCAGCCATCATGGGTCTCACGGTGGTATCCAGCTTGGCGAAGGCCGCGGCGTAGTTGTAGATACGGGTGTAGTTGTCCAGGCGGGACTTGCGCAGAGCCTTGAAATGCTTGGCGTCCAGCTTGACGTAGGGCTTTCCGTAGCTGTTCTCAATGACGTTGACCGCCAGATTATTGATGATCTCAGCATTGATGGAGCCGATATCCTCGTTGGAGAAAACGGATTCCTCAGTCATCTTGGCGCGGGCGGCATCCTGACGGTCTTTTCCGAGGTAGGCAATGATATCCGACAGGCGCACTACGGCACCCTCCAGGGTACAGGGCATCATGCTCTGCACCGCCGTGGGGTTCGTGTAGCAGTTCTCAATGATGCGGTCAAACTCCGCAAAGCTCTTGAGGGGTACGGGGGTGTACTCCTCGCACTCCAGCTCACCGTTGTGGGCGGCGATGCCGTTGAGAGTCTGGAGGCTGATGTTGTAGGGAAAGATTTTATCCAGCACGCGGACGGAATGGATGTTGTGGTAAAAGTGCCGTCCCGTGTTCTTGAAGTAAAGATCGTCCAGATAGGCTTCTCCCGTGTGGGCGAAGGGGGGATGGCCGATATCGTGACCCAGGGCGATGGCCTCGATGAGATCCAGATTCAGGTGCAGAGCTGCGCCGATGGTACGGGAGATGCGGGAGACCAGCTGGACGTGGAGGGAGCGGCGGGTGATATCGTCGTTTTTGTATAGGGAAAAGACCTGGGTCTTGTCGGTGTAGCGGTTATAATAGGGGCTGTACATGATCCGGTCGATGTCCTTGGCAAACTTAGGCCGCCAGACCGGCGTGGGGGTATTGTTGCTGTGGCGGCGAATCCCCCGGCTGTCCGCAAAGGAACGGTCTATATAGGTCCTGGTCAGCTTTTCATGCTCGATTTTGGCGGATAATTCTTCGGAAAGTCTTTCTTTCGCCATGGCGATACCTCCTTGCAGTAATTGTGGGTAATATTATACAGCAAACTGCGTAAAAATGCAACGGTTTTTGTGGATATTTTTAAGTTTTTATTTATATTATCACCCAATCGCCATGGCA
>JAZOOM010000056.1:0-1642 GCA_045655025.1 Eubacteriales bacterium
CTTTTGCAAATGGTTCTTGGATCTCCAAAAATCTTGAAATAATCATATTTATCAATATGTTTTGAAAGTTTTAGGTGTTCTTAGAACCTTTTTTCAAAAAGGTTCTAAGCCGCCGGAGGCCATGCCCCCAACGCACCGACAAACCCAAATTTGAAATTTCCTCTTAATCCAAAACCGCACCGTAGCAACAGGCACGGTGCGGTTCTCTTTGTTTGTGCATCCTTCCCTCTCACGCCGCCATATCGCGGTATCGGTGGAAGTCGCAATGCAGTACCGTCGCGTCCATACGCAGGGGAGCCGCCACGGGCTCGGCGTACAGGACGGGCAGAATGCGGCCGCGATCCGCGGCAATGGGGGCGTTGACCACGGGGACGTAGGGGGTGGGATTGTAGTCATACTTGCTGGAGATCGTACCACCGCCCGTGATGTTGCCGAACATCTCGCCCCAGCCGCCGTAGTAGTTCAGGTACTCCTGAAAATCGTTGTAGTGGTTGTAGGTGTAGAAGACGTGCTTCTCGTCGGGCTCGATGATGGCGTTCCCGTTGCGGTCAAAGCGGGCATAGACGATACGCGCCGCGCCGCGGGTGATGGAGGAGCCGTTGTTGTACAGCTGTGCGGAGTATTTGGGATCGCAGTCGGTGCCCGTGGTGCCGATATCCATTTCGTAGTAGGTGAAGTCACCGCCGCAACCGCTGATGCGGGGGAGAGCGGGCTCATAGGGGTACTTGGAGGTGTCTCCGCTGAACTTGGTGTGATTCACGCGGAGGTACTCACCCCAGATGCTGGCGGTGGGCTTAGTCTTCTTGCTGGTGGAGTGGTTGGCAGGAATGTCACCGAAGGCCCAGACGTAGGCCGCCACCTCCTCCAGAGTGATGTACGCGCCGCCCCGGTAGACCCGGAAGACCTCACGGCCGTAGGCATCCACCACCACGTAGGTGTTCTCGTCGATATAGTAGGGGTCGTTGTTCTTGATGTACTTTCCGTCCTGCATAGGACGATAGTCGGAGATCATGGGAGCCTGATCGGGGACGTAGGGGTAGCCCGAAAGCTGACCGTTCTGGGTGCGGTTCAGAGCCTCCTCGTAGCTTCCCGCAGGCTGATAGCCCTCGGGGGAGCGCTCGGCCTCAATAATAACCGTGGGAGGAACGGAGTCGGGATCGAACTCGGTGCCCGCCTCGGTGTCGGATTCGGTCTCGGTGGGATCCGTGTCCGTGGGATCAGATTCGGAGGGATCCGTGTCTGTGGGATCAGATTCGGAGGGATCCGTGTCTGTGGGATCAGATTCGGAGGGATCCGTATCGGCGGGATCAGATTCGGTGGGAGTGGTCTCTTGGGGCGCCGTGTCAACGGGCCGCTCATCCACCACGAAGATCTCAATGCTGTCGGTAAAGCCGTGGTACTCCACCGTAACAGTGGCATTACCGAGGACTTGGGCGGTGATGACACCCTTGCTTGTCACGCCCACGCAGGGGGCGGAAGACGTCCACGTCAGACTGCTTCGCAAAGCCTCGGGGGCATCGGTATCAAGGATAAGGGTATCGCCCACCTCCATGAAGATGGGCCCGTCCAGCAGAATGTTGAGCTGGTGCATCCCCACGGCGGGAGCGGTGGTCTCGGTGGGGGGCGTTGTGGCGGCGGGGGA
>JAZOOM010000057.1:0-18147 GCA_045655025.1 Eubacteriales bacterium
TGTACGCTCCAATAGGGATCGTAAACCGATGCGTTTCCGAAAATTACGCTGCATATAAACGTGACAACAGTTGCCGCCACGTCGGCAATCAGCAGCGATAACCACCAGGTCAGGTCGAGCATTCCGTAAACCGCGATACCAAGAATCGCGGCAATTATGTATACAAGCGTTACGGCAATAAAGCTCGCCGCGCGGTTTTGTTTTAGCTTTTTCATGAGACTCCTAAATTTACCTACAAAATGGAATTTGTTATATACCTTCACAGATTGCGGATATGTAACTCGATCCGCTGAATGATCTCACAAAAAGTCTCATCACTCTTTCCCGTGGGATCGGGCAGGCCCCAGTCGTCATCGAAGGATCTGCCAATGAAAGGGCAACCAACGTCGCATCCCATTGAGATGGCAACGTCGGGGGACGGAATTTTGTCAACGGTCTTACTGTACTGTGTCAACTCCATATCAATGCCGTAAAGCGCCTTCATGAGCCGTACCGCATCCTGATTGATCTGCGGTTTGGTTTCGGTACCTGCCGAGTAAAAATCGAACTCGTCACCGCGCAGATGCTTTCCGAGAGCCTCCGCAATCTGACTGCGGCAGGAGTTGTGGACACAGATAAACGCGATCTTCTTTTTCATTTGAACGGACACCTCACACCGATACATTGATTGTTCTGCGCCGAATGGACGCACTTGATCTCACCAAGCTCCATTTCAACGCCAAGGTATTCCTTTGCGAATTCCACGGCTTTGATGATGGCCAAATAGGAATCCCGCTTACAGCAACGGGGGCCGCCGACCTCACCGATGGCACCAAGGGCGGAGGAGGTCATTTTGTTGGAAAGTCCCCACGCCTCACCCGCAAGGGGAGTCGAGCCGGTGACGATGGACACGAACATTCCCGCGCTCACACCTGCGCCGCAAGCGCCCCAGAATCCGCACGCGCCGCCGGGAACTTTCTTTCCACGCGACTGCATCTCAAAAAGAGCCTTGGGCAGGTCAATGTCACCGCCTGCGTTCTTATAGGCGGTCAGAAGCGCCGAGCCGACCATAACGTGGTGCTCGGGGCCGTGCATATGACAAAAGGGAAGCGCCATCATCTTCTGCATGATCCCGATGGGGTTCTTCGAGGTTTCGGCAAGGCATACGCCGATGATGCTGTCCGTCCCATGGGTATGGCACTCGTTGCATATGTAGTGACCGTTCTTGCAAGCGGTCTTGCTGTTCTCTTTTTTATGGCAGATGGCACATTCCATCAGCCTGTCGTTTTCTGAATATATCAGCGGCGCACCGCAGATCAGGCATTCGTCCTTCATTTCTGACTCCTTAAATCAAAACTCCATGACAGTGATCCACCTCATGCTGAATGATCTGCGCCGTCCAGCCGGTGTAGGTCTTGGTTCGTGTCTTCATCTCCAAGGTCTGATATTGCACCTTGATGGTCTTATAGCGCTTACACTTACGGGGGCCACCGAGAAGCGACAGACAGCCTTCCTCGGTATCATATGCGCCGTCCTTCTTGATGATCTCGGGATTGAGCATCACGGTGTAGGTCGGAACTCGTCCGCTCCCGTCGAGAAACGCAATAATGCGCTTGCGGACGCCGATCATATTCGCCGCCATGCCGACACAGCTTTCTCTGTGTGCCATCAGCGTGTCCAGCAGGTCTTGTGCGACCTGCAAGTCTTCTTTTGTTGCGGGCTCCGATTTTCCCGCGAGGAAAATGGGGTCGTGCATTAGTTCTTTAATCATATTACACCTACAAATTCTCATTTACTGTTTCTATTCCCATTCCTTTTTCAGTATCGCGTACTGACACGTATTCTCATATATGGGATTGCCGTCCTCGTCCTTTACAAAGCTCACGAACTCCACAAACAGCCCTTCGCGGCGCATACCGAGCTTTTCGCAGAGCTTTTGACTTGCTACGTTGTAGCCCTCGGTATAGGCGTAGATGCGACGTGCGCCCTTCTGCTCAAAGAGATAATCGAAAATGCGCGAGCCGCCTCATAAGCGTAGCCCTTGCCGTGATATGCGGGATTCAGCATCCAACAGGGGCTGAGGGTGTCCCTTGCGGCATTTTCCTCGTCGGGGGCGGTCGCTTCGGGCATGGCATCGATCTCACCGATGACCTTGCCGCTGTCCTTGAGCGTGATGGCAAAGTAAAACTCGCCGTCACGGGCTCTGTCAAGCACAGCCTTTCTTGCATCCTCCATGGTTTCGGTTTGCATGCAAGCGAAGCAATGCACCATCGGCTCGTGTAAATAATCAAATGCGTCCGCGGCATCGTTCTCGGTGAACGGGCGGAGGATGAGGCGGTCTGTTTCTATGATCATAATCTTTATTTCAACATCTCCAAAAACATATTGTTCAACTCATCCCAAGATTCAATCTTATCACTCGGCAAAGTGCTCACTATTGCATCCAACTCGGAAATTGCATTATTAATGTACTCATTCACACGATCAAAGCGCTTGCCTGTTGCTATCTCGGGGCAATTCTTCTTTAGATCGAGCAGCTTTTCCACATCAGGCTTTAGATCCCCGTCAAGATATTTTTCCATAAGAATATGAAATTCCATCGGAGGAGGTGTTCCTTCGGCAAGAATCCACTTGCATGCAAGGATTGGTCTGAGTACGTAAAAATACTTTTTGTATTTAACCGTATCTCCTAACAAGAATTCTTTATAGTTGCTCTTGGCGGTGCTTAAATAATGGTAAATACCAGACTTAGCAACAAAGTATCGATTAATCACCTCGGAAATCTTTGCCCACTCGCCTGTAGTTTTATATACAATAGGTGATGAATTCCATTCAAAAAGCGTGGGGTTGGAGCTATGTAATAATGTGAGCGTTTTAGTTATATCCCAACCGTTAATATCAAGAGTATCGTCGAGCTGCCACTCAATTACATCTCGTGTCTTGTCCAAACGCAAATAGAACTCCTTCGGGCGCACATAAATAAAACGCACGTCATAATCGCTGTCCGGCGAAGCAAAGCCCCAAGCACGGCTCCCGGATTCCACGCAGTGCAATATTTTTATATTCTCGCGCTCTTCTATTTGTGTGAGTTTTTCAAGTATCAGTTTTTTCATTATCAATACTCCTTTGATTATGCGTTTATGAAGCTATCAGCATGTTCAAATGCATCCCCTGCGTCATTCTCGCGCCATGGATGGAGGATCAGTCGTTCTGTTTCAAGTATCATATTTTTTCTCCGAATATGTATCATATACCTCGTGGATCGCCGCGACCGTTGCGAGGGTGCATGCGATGGGCAAGGTGTACGTTAGGTCTACAAAGCTCATCGTCACAGGCAGAAGGAACAGCAACAGTCCCGTAACCTTATTCGGAATGGTATGAGGGGATATGAGTTTCCCTGTGCGAGCAAATCCCCAAGCCGCGTTTCCAAGCTTGATCATGGCAATAACGCCGATCCATATCCACAGCCATACGGGGATATGAAGATTCGGCAGGAATTTGATCAATGCCACGATCATAAACACGAAATCCGAAACCGTATCAAGCCTTGCTCCGAATTCACTTGCGCTTTTTGTCTTTCTTGCCACCGCGCCGTCTATCATATCACTGAATCCGCAAAGCAGATAGAGCGCGTAAAACCACGCCGACGTCAGCGGTATCAATAGGAGAGGCAGACTCAATACGATGCGCGAGCCCGTGATGATGTTTGCGATGTGTTTTTTCATCAATCAGTTACCGTCAAAGATGCTTTTCTCCTTAAAAAGAGTCTTTTATTTTCTCTAAAATCTCCACATCCGCCGGACAGAACTCATACGTCGGTATTTCGCTCGGCGTGATCCACTTGATATCGTTGTGCTCCAGCTTCTGCGGTTCTCCATCGGCAATAGTGGCATTGAACAGCGTCAAGTGCACCGTCAAGTCGGGGTATTCATGGACAACATCCATAAATACATCATCGACAGACAGCGTCACAGCAAGCTCTTCTCTGCACTCTCGGATCAGAGCTTGCTCTTTGGTTTCTCCCGGCTCAACCTTGCCGCCAACGAACTCCCACAGGAGCCCCCGCGCCTTGTGTGCCGGGCGTTGGCAGATCATGAATGTATCGCCCTGCCAAATGAGGGCGGCTACTACTTCGGTTATTTTCATGTTTCTTTCATTCTCCGGTTCTTCTTGTACAGATCCATAAAACCGCTCAGAATTTTACCGCCAGCGGATTCTGCCGGTGAACGGTGTCGATCACGTCAATGACAGCGGCGGCCATTTCACAGGTGACGGGCAGGGGAGTACCCTCGGTAATGGCTCGGTACACGCTGTCGTAGATGGCCTTGGTGCCTACGTCGAAGGCAGTGCCCGCATACGTGCCCTGCTCCTCGTGGACGTTGAGCTGCTCGGAGCAATAGATCGGGTGCCATTGTTCATCGTGAATGAAGGTCTCCTGCACGGGGCGGGCGGGGTTCTCACCGTCCACGATGTATTTCATGGTATAGGCGGCGGGGGTGCTCTTGAAGGTGCCGCGAGAGCCTTGGATCTTGATGTTAAAATCGCTGTAGGCGTCGATGGAGGAGATCTCCAGATCGATGACGGGTCTTTGGGGGGCGGTGAGGATGATCTTGGCGTAGTCTTCGGCGTCACCGCTGGTCAGCGCCAGATCCAGCTTGGAGAAGGCCACGCGGGTCTCGGGGTCGAACTCCAAGAAGCCCAACGCCATGGCAATGGGGTGTGGACCCGTGTTGTACACGCTGCCAGCCAGCTTCTTTTGCAGGGTCTGCCAATCCCAGCGGCGGGCAAAGCCGTTGTAGAAAATGCTGATCTGCTTGATCTCTCCCAGCTTGCCCGAGCGAATGGTTTCCAGGGCGTGGAGGTAGAAGGGAGCCTCCTGGGTGTTGTGGAACACCGCCAGCACGAGGTTCTTCTCTTTAGCAATGCGTATGAGGGTCTCGCATTCGGCGCGGTCACGGCCGAAGGGCTTTTCGCACAGGACGTTGAAGCCGTGCTCCAAAAGATCCTTGGTGATGGGGTAATGCATCTCGGAATAGGAGGCGTTGACGACGAGATCAACGTCCGTCCGCCCGAACAGCTCGCGGTAATCGCGCAGAATGGCGGCGTTCGGGAAATCGTTGCTTGCCAGATCTCGGCGATGTTCGTCGGCATCCACCACGCAGGCCACCTCAAAGAGGGTGTTGGCCTCCGAAAGATAGAACGCGCCGTGGATGTCACGGCCGCTTCGGCCCTGCCCGATGACGGCAACTCTCAGCTTTTTCATGTCCGTATTTCCTTTCGTTTATATGACTTTTTGGCCGCCGACGAACACGTCGCTGACCTGTATCTGCTCGTTGAAGACAATGAGATCCGCGTCTGCACCTTCCCGGATACAGCCCTTGTTCAAGCCGAGCAGGGAGGCGGGTACCTGCGTCATCATGTACACCGCGTCTGTGAGCCCGTAGCCGCATTCGTCCCGCATCACGCGGATCAGCCGATCCGCCGTGGCAATACTGCCCGCAAAGGCGGTGCGGTCGGGGAGCTTGCATACGCCGTCCTCCACGATGAATGCGGTGCCGCCCTTGAACTGTCCGCTTGTTTGCTCCGTGGCGGCGATGTCCAGACTGTCTGTGACCAGGGCGACTTTGTCCTTGCCCTTGATCTTGACGATCATGCGGATGAGGTCGGGGGGCAGGTGCTTGCCGTCGGCGATGATCTCTACGTACAGCTCGTCCCGCAGATAGGCGCTTTCGATGACACCGAGGGAGCGGAAGCCGTGGTCGCGAGTGACGGTGGAGGTGCATGAATACAGGTGAGTGACCAGATTCGTGCCGTTGTCTATGGCTACCCGCATATCCTTGTAGGTGGCGTTGGTATGGCCTGCCGAGGGGAGGATGCCGTGGCTGTGGAGGTATGCCGCAAACACGCCGTCGGGGTCGTTTTCCGGGGCGTACGTCCAGCGGGCAATATCCGAGCCGTATTGCTCCACCAACGTCTCGTATTCCCGGGGAATGGGGGGCGTGATGTAGGTGGGGCACTGGGCACCGCATTGATCCGCGGAAAGATAGGGGCCTTCCAAGTGGGCACCCGGCAGGTGGCTCTTGACCTGCCCGCTCCGTTTGGCGGTGGCAATATCCGCAAGGGATTTTTCCATGACCCCAAAGGGGGCGGCCATGACCGTGGGGAGGATGGTGGTGGTGCCGTGGGTCAGATGGACGTTACAACCCGCCGCCACCTCCTCGGGGGAGGAGTCGGTGAAGCTGTGTCCCCCCGCGCCGTGGGTGTGCAGGTCGATGAAGCCGGGAGAGACGTATTTCCCTGTGTAGTCGTAGGTCACGCCGCCATCAGGCTCTTGATGAGTGACGGCGATGATCTTTCCTTCGTTTATGGATACGTACCCCGAGGCAATGCCATCGGGGAGCAGAATCTTATCGCTCTTGATGACCGTCATGGCTCACAGCTCCCCCGCGCTGTCGCGGTCCAGGTACAGAATGGCGTTGTCGTGGGTGCGGAGGACGGAGGCGGGGCAATGCTCGTCTATGGAGCCTGTCAAGGTCTCCTTGACCGCCCATGCCTTGCCGGGGGCGGGAACGATGCAGAACAGGTAGGGAGCACGCGTGAGGGCGGGGACGGTCAATGTGAGGGCATGGGTGGGCACCTCCTCGATGGAGGCGAAGCATCCGTCGTGAACCTGCTGGTTGCGGCAAATCTCGTCCAGCTTCACCGCCTTGACGGTGTGGGGATCGTTGAAATCCGCCACGGGGGGATCGTTGAAGGCGATGTGGCCGTTCTCACCGATGCCCATGACCACCACGTCGGCGGGGTTTTCGCTCAGCAGGCGGCCGTAGCGGGCAGCCTCCGCATCTGTGTCGGGGGCGGCGCAGTCGATGAGATTCACGCTTGCGAAGGGAACGAGGTCGAAGATATGGGCGCGGAGGAAATTGCCGAAGCCTTGGGGCGCGGCGGCGGGGAGGCCGATGTACTCGTCCATGTGGTAGGCGTGGATGCGGCTCCAGTCGATATCCGTGTCGGCCACAAGGCTTGCCAGTACCTCGTTCTGGGAGGGGGCGGCGGCGAAAATGACGTTGATGGAGGGCTTCTCTGCCAGCAGCTCACGGAATTTGTTCTTGATATCCAGCGCGGCGGCGGCACCCATCATGTCGCGGGTGTCGAAGATTTTGACCTCTAATTTGTCTACCTTCATGGAGGTTCTCCTATCGTTTGTTGTAATTGGGTATTTTCATCTGTTCAGGCAGAAGGGAAGCCGTTCTGCCCCATCACACCTCGTAGGTACGCACGGACTCCTCCTCGCCCGAGGCAAGGGAACGATAGATGGCGTTCAGCACGAACACGGGGGCAATGAAATCGTCGTAGGTGACGGTTTGCTCTCCGCCGCGCAGGAGGTCGCAGAATTCGTCCAGCTCGCGGGTGAAGCAATCTGTTCCAATGGTGGCGCTGCTTGCAAGGGTCTCTCCGCTCAGGGCGACTGATACGAAATAGTGGTTGCTGAACTCGGTGTAAAGTCCCATCACGTCGCAGCCGTCGTAGGAAAACACCACGCTCACGTTCGTGCCTGTCCTATGCGCCTTGACCGAGCGGGGATACAGGCCGAACAGCTCGCTCAGCATCTCCACCAAGTGCTGGGAGTAGAAGAAGAAGCCGCCGTAGGGGTTATCCATGTTGATGGGGGCGCGGACGAGGCCGCCGCGGATCTCCTCGGGGGAGAGCTTGGCCTTCATATCCGCGATCTCTGCCGCGTACTTACAGCAGGAGCCGCCTGTGATCTTCACCCCTGCCTCGCGGCACTCCCGCATGAAGCTGACCGCCTCCTCCTCGTCCACCGTGATGGGCTTGTCGATGAACATGGGTACGCCGCTTTCGATGTAGGGCTTGGCGTAGGGGTAATGCTTGCCGCCGTGGCGGGCTGTGATCACCACGCCGTCGGCTGTGCCTACTGCCTCGTCACAGGATTTCATGGCCGGCACGTCAAAGGCCGCGCGCACCTGCTCCATGGCCGCGGTGTCCTCGCTGTACACGCCGATGACTTCAATATCCCCGTACTTGGCGGGGTTGTCCTTCATGATGGACAGGAACGTATTCACGTGGGAATTCTCGCATCCGAGCATGACGATTTTTTTCATGGGGACTCCTTTTTGCTTGATGGAAGTGAGTGGGCGGGGAATCGTTTGTTCATAACTATTATAGCACGACGGGGCGCATACTGCAATACCTTTGGCGCATTTTTACGCGGATCAGAATATACAAAAATCGGTCAAATACGGAACGGAAAGCGTTTTCCCGCGCGGGAAATCACGAAGCGTTCCATATTTGACCGATGGGGGGATTACGTCTCGATATCGCCTGTCCAATCCAGAATCCCGCCGAACTCCACGACGTACGTGTATCCCAACCCGGTGCGCTTTTCGGGCGCTTCCTTGCTGCGGCGGCCGCTGCGGCAGTATACCAGAATGAGGTGATCCTTATCGGGTAGCTCGGGGATCTCGTCGGTACCGATGCTTTCATTGGCTACGTTGATGGCGTTGGGGATGTGGCCCGCGGCGTACTCGTCGGGACGGCGCACGTCAAGGATGATGTACCCGGACTCCCGCTCCATCACGGAAACCGCTTCGTCCATGCTGATTTGGCGGTAAGTATTGGCGGGGGCGTTCGATTGGTCGTTGGTATGGTCGCCCGCAGAGGACGGTGTTCCGGCACAGCCTGTCAGCATGAGGGCGGTCAGGAACAGGGGCATCAGCTTTTTCATGTTCGGTTCTCCTTACATATGGTTTCATGTAGACTATTCAATAAAAGCGACGACGATCAAGGCAATGATCGCTACCCATATCAGCGCGAAGGGGATCGCGTAGTACCACTTCACGGGCTTTCCTCCGCCCCACAGATCGGTTGCCCGATTTCGGCAGTCCTCAAATACCTCGGCGGGGATGCATTTGACACACAGGGCGATCAGCGCGGGGAGAATGATAAGGTCGTCCAAATAGCCTAGGACGGGAATGAAATCGGGGATCAGGTCGACGGGGGAGAGAGCGTACACCACCACAATGGCGGCCAGGATCTTGGCGTACCACGGCGTTCGCTTTTCCTTGAGTGCGAGGAACACGGCGGGGACGTCGGTTTTCAGCCTTTTGGCTTTGTCCTTCAGCTTGCTCATAGTGCTTTCCCACCCGACACCTTGATGACTTGTCCCGTAATCATTCTTGCCTGTCGGCTTGACAGGAACAGAATCGTCTCGGCGATATCCTCGGGTTGGATCATTTCTCCCATGGGGATTAAGGGGCGGGCGGCTTTTCCTCGTAATCTGTAATCAATCATATATGTTTCTCCGTTTTAAAAAATACCGATGGCGCGAGCCATCGGTATCCTTGTATTACTTGATCTTACACACCATCACCAGGGCGTCCTCGGTGGGCTTGGTGTAAAATCCCTTGCGGCGGCCTGCCTCGGTGAAGCCGGCACGCTTATACAGCTCGATGGCGGCGGTGTTGGAGGCGCGCACCTCCAGGGAAACGGATTCCAGCTTTTCATCCTTGGCGTGGCGGAGCAGGGCGCGGACGATGGCGGCACCGTAGCCCTTTCTTCTGTGTTCGGGATGGACAGCCACGTTGGTGATCTGTCCCTCGTCCACGGTGATGAGCATACCGCCGTAGGCGGCTACCAGGGGCTCTGTACCGGGTGCGACGGTGGCCGTCAGGATATAGCCTACGCCGATGCCGTCGTTGGTCAGCAGCTCTAGACTGGAGGCACTCCAGGGGGAGGAGAAGCACAACTTTTCCAGCTCTGCGGCACCGTTCAGATGGGCAGGAGTTTTCTGCATGCGAACGGGGTGGAGCTTGGGGGTCTTGGGCTTTTTAGTATCGGGAGTATGAAGGTCGGTCATGTCAAATATCCTTTCTCGGAATCAGGAGAGTCCCAGAGCGGCGTGAATGGTGTCGTCGATGGGCACGAACCGCTTGTCGTAGGCATTGTAGAGGAAGTACTTGCCGTATTTCTTACCATCCAGCTCCAGCTCGGTGTCGTACTCCACGTAGGTTAAGGTGTAGTAGAAACCGGGGTAAAGGACGGACTCAAAGCGAGCCTTGTAGCTGCGGATGGGGGTGAGACCGGGGTAGTCGATGGAGGTGCCGTTCTCATAGGTATAAGCCAGCGAGGCGATGGCCACGGCGTCCTCAAAGCGCTTGATCTCAATGGAGTCGTTGCAGATGCGGAGGACGGTGGGGGTCATTTCCAGCAAGGTGGGCATGTCGATGTCCGAGGCGTAGACGATGTTGAAATCCTCGGTTGCCAGCATCTTGGAGGGGGAAGTACCGGGGATGGTATGGAGGACGTAGGATTCCTGACCGGTGACGTTCAGCTTGCCGTACTCCTTGACCAGGGAAATGGCCTCGTACACGGGGGAGGCATGGCAGTAGGAAATATCGTTTCTTTCGTCGTAGAGGCCGTTCTCCCCCGATTGGAGGGTTACACCGCAGGAGGCAAGGGACAGGGTAAGCAGCAGAGATGCCAAAACCCAAAGCAGGGCTTTCGTCAAGGCAGAATGTTTCATAGCAGGGAGTGTTCCTTTCGTAGGGGTATCGACCCGCCTTTCGGGGGGCACATATCTTCAATATACCATTATACCATATATTCGTGAACAAATCAAGCATATTGGGTAAGAATTTTACGTTTCGGGGGGCTTTCCGAAAATGCTTGAAAGCACTCGTTTCCGAGTGCTTTCAGGGGAATATTACGCCCGCTCCGCGTCCTGATCCGGCTCCAGCTTCTTTCGGCCGATGAGCACGTAGGCGATGATGACGAGCTCCAGCACACCGCAGAGCATGGTGAGCAGGGGCGTACCCGTGCGGTAGGTGTAGCCGAAGGCGGTGAACGAGAAGTCCTTGGTCATTTCGGTGAAGATGATGCCGAACAGCATACCCGCCAGAGAGCCGAGATTGAAGATGATCTGGTAGAAGGAGGTAAAGGAATCTCTGTTAGTCAGGGGCATGTTGATGTACTGGAAGTTGGCGAAGGCGGTGTTGTGGCCCGTGCCCGCGAAGTGCTGGGGCACACGCACCAGAAGCACCAAGGGGATATAGAGGGGAACCGTCAGGGCCAGGGAGCCCAACTGCATAGTGAAGTCGCCGGGGCGCACGAAGCCGTAGAGGATCTGCAGAGGAGCCACGATGAGCAGGGAGTAGGCAAAGACCTTAAACCACGACGTGCGCTCAATGCGCTTCCGCCAGAAGCCCATGAAGAGCATGAAGAAGGGGCCGTAGAGGAAAATAATGATGTTGTAGAAGGTCTGGGTCATGCCTACGGTGTCCAGCAGGTAAAAGTTGAGCTGGGAGGAGTAGCAGTTCAGGGAAAACTGCCAGAGGAACACCACCAGCATGGTGCGCATGAACTTCTTGTGGCGCAGGGGGATGGTCAGAATATCCGAGAACTTGGGGGTACTGACGGTGGGGTACTCCACCTCGTGGGGGATAAGGAGGATGATAATGTTCACGATGCCCAGCCCGAAGGCGAAGTAACGCAGGGCAAGGATGAACCACGCGTCCAGTCGATCACAGAGCCAGCCTGCGCAGAGCATGAGAATGCCCGAAATGAAGGCGTTGAGGAACTGGCTGACGGTCATGTGGTAGGCGCGCACCTCCTCGGGCTGGAAGCGGATATGCCAGGCCGCGTAGCCCGCCGTAGCCACCACGTTGAACAGGGAGGCAGCGAAGGAGACGGCTATCATGCAGTAGAGGAGGGTGTTGTAGTCCTTGATCGCGGCGGGAAGGAGGGTCTGTCCCGCCACGCCCAGCAGGTAGTACAGGAATTTACAGACCGCCAGAAGCCACTTCCTGCGGGGAAAGTGGGAGAGCAGGCCCGGGGTGAAGAACACCAGCATGGAGGCGAGGAAGGGAACGAAGTTCAGAATGCCCACGCCCGTGATATCCACGTTGTAGTTCTGCAAAAACTGGGTATAAAAGATGCCCGTGGTAATGTAGTGCAGGAAGCATTCCACCACCGAGAAGACCAGCAGACAGACTCGCCCGCGGGCATCGGGGGTGCGGAGATTGTAGACCTTTCTGAAGGTGGAGAGGGAGGTGTTCATGATGGTTTCCGTCCTAATTCTGAAATTGAATGCCTATAATAGATTTCCGTTTCCCGCGGATAGACCGTATGGGAGTCATCGAGGCGGGGAATAGATTTGCAGGGAGCGTAGTTAGGAGAGATCAATGATCAATGCGGTAGAGAAGGGCGGCGTATTCCTCCTCCAGTCCGCATAGCGTGCAGTATTTATCTATCAAGGCATAGCCTTCCTTTGCATAATCCACGTTGAGTGCGATGGCTCGATAGATGAGATCAATTCCCGCCGGATCGTAGCGATGAAGCATACGCACTCCCTTGACGTACAGCGCGTGCGCCAGCCCGAGTCGCTTGGCCGAGCCTTGGATCATAGCGTCACAGATGGCCTCTGCCTGATCGAAGCGGAGAAGGTCTACGTAAGCATCGATGACCTTAATGAGCTGTGCGGAGGAATAGCCATCGGGGTTTTCCTCATAGGCCTTCGTAATACGGAGGGGCTTCAGATACGTGCTTTCGCGGTTCGCCTCGTAGCTGACGGAGTTTTTTTCATATCGGTGCTTTTCAAACTTCTCCAGCAGAAGCAGAATATCCCTTCCGTATGGCGTAGATGCATCAAGAACCGAAAACGGGAGAGTAGGCATGGGGCTATTGGGGCACAGGATATCCAGATAATCGCGGAACAATAGGTTGTACCTTGCCTGCTCCGTTAGAATCTGACGGGAGAGTAGCGTACCCCATTCCGCCTGTCTGGTTTGCAAGGCGTTTCGGAAAGCATCGAATACGTCCTGCTCGTGATGATGATGGAGCACGGGATCGGCATAGTACGGGATAGGAAGGTGATGATCGTATTCGAAGGAAAAATACGGCCACATACAGATCTTACCCCATCCCGTGATGGCGGCGGTAGGATTTCCCTCCCGTATGACCCGCTCAAGTCCTTTTTTATGGCGAAGGCACTGGTAGGCTATATAGCAGAATTCAAATTCCCATTCCATTGTTGCACGGACACGGGAGAAAAAGAGATCAAAGGCAAAGGTCTCCCATCGAGGCGCGGCAGATCCGAGATCGATCAGATCCCATACAAGCGAAAAGTAGCGGTATGCCTTGGGGCGGGAAAACTGATCGAATTGCGTCAGAAGAAGTTGGGTCAGTTCCTCCTCGGTGAGCACGGACAGAATGTAGGGGCTCACGTGAATGACGTAGGTCTTCCCGTGGGGAACAATTCGTAACGGATATCTTGTATTCTGGCAGATGCGAGGCTTTCCTTTGATGCCGACGGTGTCAAAGACCCGTTCTATGATGGCTTCCACACGGGGAAGGGGCGTGCTTGATGCGGGGGTCAGTCGGGGAGATACACGTTCAAACAGGCGATACAGGGGCATGAACAGAAGGAAACTCCCCGCCGGAATGCAACAAAGTCCCATGAGTCGGCTTGCAAGGTTCTGTGAAAGAGCGGCGTAAAGTCCTCCGGCTGTAATGATGGAAAGCGTCAGCAAAAAATACGAACACAGGCAGAGGATAGGGGCGAACGTCATACCGGAGTAGCGGGTGATGGCGGCTTCGGGATCGGCCTTGCAATCCACCAGGTGCTTTTTCATCATGTCTCTGCGTTCATGAGGAGGCATTCCGAAATTCCGAGATGAGAATATCATGGCGGAGATACGGTTGATCGCGCAGACAAGCACAAATGCCACCCACAGGATCAACAACAGCGGAAGAGCGTGAAATGCGGGGAAATGTCGGGCGATTCCCACGCCCAATATGGCCGCTGCACCGCTCAGCAGGAGGGCGATACCCCAAGCCGTGCAAATAGCGAGAATCTTATGCTTTTTCATGCATTACCTCCCTGTTTGTATCAGTTTGTATCAGCAGATTGTCGTCATTCGTTCTTGTTCTTCCACACCAGCGACCCATTCACTGACTTGACAGCGGTCTCGGTATCACGGTTGTAGAGGAAGAGGGAGAACTGCCAGTCCACGGGGTAGGCATCCAGATAGTTGAAAATGGCTACGTACACCCGATCCAGGATCTCGCGGTCAATGCCGTATTCAAAGTTCAGTACGAAGGCGGATGTGAAGAAGTCCTCGGAGATGACCTTGCGAACCAGGTAGATCTCTCGGATGCATCCCTCGGAGACCTGCTCCATGTAGGCTAGGATATCGGGCAGCATATCACCCAGCTCCTCCTCCTTCACGAGGCGGTCGCGGGGCGTCAGCTCCCCTGCCTCGTTGTGGTTGTAGGCGTGAGCCGACATCTGGATGTCGGCGCGGCGGAGATAGGTGGCGTACTCGTCCTCCAAGCCGCAGAGGATGCAGTATTCCTCCACCATCTCGAAGCCGTCCTTCATGTAGTTCTTATTGAGATCAATGGCGCGGTAGATGAGATCCACTCCCTCGGTCTCGTAGCGATGGAGCATACACATGCCCTTGAAATACAGGGCGTGAGCCAGGGCGAATTGGTTGGTCTCGGTTTCCAGGATCCCGTCGCAGATGGCCTCGGCTTTATCGTACTCACAGATATCGCGGTAGGCGTTGATGACGGGGGACAGCTCGGGGGTGGTGTAGCCGTCGGGGTTCTTTTCGTATGCCTCGGTGGTGGCCAGGGGCTCCAGATACTCTCTTTTGCGGTAGGCGGTGTATCCGTGGCTCAGATCCCCTCGGATGCGGGCGTCTACCATGCCTACGGCCGCGGTAACCTCCTGCCCGTAGGGGGTGGAGAGATCGGGGATCCAGTCCGCGGAATGGGGCGCGTCGGCGTCGGGGGTCAGATCCTTCCAGCAGTCGGTGAACAGGCCGCTCACACGCTCCTGCCCTGTGGGGAACTCGCGGGACAGCATATCCAGCCACACCGCCCGCCGACAGGACAGTGCTTTTCGGTAGGCGTCGCAGACGTCCCGCTCAAAGTGATCGTGGAGCTTTTCCTCGTAGTAGAAGGGCTTGGTCAAGTGGTCGGAGGCCTCAAAGGTGAAGTGCCGCCACATGGCGCGCTTGGCCATAGCTCCCACGGCGGCGGCAGGATTGCCCTGCTCCCGAATGCGGCGGTTGGCCATGCGGTCAATATAGGTCTTGTAGGCGGTGACGTAGAGGTCGTACTCCCATTCCAGCACCACGTCGGCGTAGGAGAAGAAGCGGTCAAACACGAAGGTGGCGGGACGGATCTCGGCACCGCCCAACTCGCCCAAGCGGTGGATACGGAGGACATGGCGGTATTCCTTCGGACGGGAGAAGTAATCGAAGGAGGCGAGGAGGCACTGGTAGACCTCCTCCTCGGTCAGGACGGATAGGAGACGGGAGCCGTAAAAGACCACGTAGGTCTTGCCGAATACGTTCACGTCGCAATCGCAGTCACGGGTCAACTCCAGGCGGATGGTGCCCTTGATCCCCACGGCGTCGGCGGCTTTCTTGGCCAGAGCCTCCAGCCGGGGAAGTGCCTCCTCGGGGACGAGGGCAGCCTTGTTGAGCTTTTTGGTGAATACCACGTCGAAGATGCGGTAGAAGGCCATGGCGAACAGCCCCATGGAGCCCAAGGAGGCGACGCAGGCCAGTACGACCCGCCACACGGAGGCACCCTCGTACACGCAGGACAGGAACAGAGCTCCCATGGCGAAGGTCAGGGCGAAGTACAGGATCAGAAGAAAGATCGGCACAGTCTCCATGCCGTCGAATTTGGCCATGGCGGCGACGGGATCGGCCTTGACCTCGGCGGCGTGGCGCTCCAGAAGGGCGCGGCGCTCCTCGGGGGGCATGCCGAAGTGGTTACGGGCGTAGATCTTGGCGGCGGTGCGGTTGGCTATGCAGAAGAAGGCCATGGCGGCCATCAGAATGACCAACAGAGGCGCGCCGTCAAAGTCGGGGAAGCACTTGGCAATGAAAATACTGCACAGAAATGAGCCGAGCCAAGCCCCAACGGTGCAGAGGGCGGTACAGCCGGATTTGTAGTCAAGCGGAGGGCGTTGACGGGATGAATGTTTCATGGAATGGGGTATCCTTTCAAAGGGAAATATCAGAATCGCCGCGCGTACCCGCACCGACGGCAAAGCTCCTCGGTGGCGCATCGGCGTTGAAATCCCTCCCGCATGGCTTTTGCGCGGGGGGAAGTCACGATCTCTTGGACGGAAGTTTCGAAAATATTGCCCAGGGTGATGGCACCCTCTCTGTCGAGACAGCAGGGAACCACCCGCCCGTCGCAGAGGATGGCGAAGTGATCCTTCAGCCCGTAGCAGAACACGCCGCTCCCGCGGTCGTCGGCCGACCTGTCGGGCCACTCGAAACGGTCGCCGTACTCCAAATGGAGCTTATCCCGCATGCGCGCTCCGCGGGGGGAGAATTTCCACGGGGTATCGGAATCGTCGGGGAAACGGGCGCGGAGGTAATCCAGAGTACGGGTATTGTTGCCACCCAAGGCCTCGCCGTGGCCGTCCAGGTTCCACAGGCGCAGGACGGTCAGCACCCCGCTTCTCGAAGCCTCGTCGGCAAAGTCCAGAACATTGTCCAGATAGCGTCCGTGGGCGGCGGAATCCTCACCGTCCTCAAAGCTGTGAACCGAGATGTTGACCTTGTACACCCCCGCGTCTATCAGATCCCGTCCGCGGGAGGGAAGGAGGGTGCCGTTGGTGGTGATGGCGGACTTGAAGCCCTTTTCCTTGGCCAGACGGATGAAAGCGGGGAGGTCGGGGTGGGTCAGGGGCTCGCCCATGACGTGGTAGTAGAGGTATTCGGTCACACCTCGTAGGCGGTCGGTGACCGTGTCGAACTCCGCAAGACTCATGCGCCGCATGGGGCGAACTGTCCCCGGGCAGAAGGAGCAGCTTCGGTTGCAGATATTGGTGATCTCGACGTAGGCGCGGGAGTACATGGCGGCTCCTCCTTTTCATAGTATATCAGCCTATTATAGCATATCCCACGGGGAATGTCAAGGAGAAAAGTCAGGAGAAAATGATACGGGGATTGACATTTTTCGCGGTGCGTGTTATAATGGGATCAGTAACCGAAAGGAGCCCTCCGCCATGACGCAAACCACCCGCGACGTGTTCGACAGACACGAGATCCGCAAGACCCGCAGGCAGAAAGCCGCCTTTATTGACTACGTACAGTCGGTCTCTGCCGCCGAGGGCTATACTTGCAAGACCGAAAAAGGATATTTTGGTGCCCGCAACATCGTGGTTGGTGACCCCGATACCGCCCAGGTGATCTACACCGCCCACTACGACACCTGCGCCCGTCTGCCCTTCCCCAATTTCATCACCCCCAAGTGCATCTGGCTCTACCTCCTCTACCAGATAGTCATTACAGTGGTTTTCTTGGGGCTTCCCACGGCCGTCACGGCGGGGGTGTATCACCTCGGCCTTGGGTGGAATCCCGAACTGACGGTCATGCTTGACGTAGACTATAACGCTGCGTTTTTCCTGTGGTATATTCTGCTGCTGTCAGAGCTGTTTCTGTTTATGGCAGGCCCCGCCAACAAGCATACCGCCAACGACAACACCTCGGGTGTCACCACCCTGCTGAACATCATGACGTCCCTGCCCGCCGAGGCGCGGGAGAACGTGGCCTTTATCTTCTTTGATCTGGAGGAGATGGGTCTGTTCGGCTCGGCAGGCTATGCCAATCAGCACAAGCGGATCGCCCAAAACACCCTGCTTCTGAATTTCGACTGCGTATCGGATGGGCATACCCTCCTCTTTGCCCTCCGCAGGGGATCGGCACGGTACGCCTCCGCCATCCGCGAGGCCTTTCCCGCCACCGAGACCCACGCCGTAGAGGTGGTGTCCAAGGGTGTGTTCTACCCCTCGGATCAGATGAATTTCGCCCGTGGCGTAGGTATCGCCGCTCTGAAGAGCAAGGGAAGCCTTCTCTACATGGATCGCATCCATACGGGGCGGGATACGGTGTACATGGAGGAGAATATCACCTACCTCACCGAGGGGGCCGTCAGACTGGCGGAATCCCTGACCCACGGCAACCCGTAACAAAGAAACGCCAGACCGCTGACAAAGGGTTCAGGACTACGGTTCTGAACCCTTTGTCGTCTTTACAAGGACAAAGAAATATGGTATAATAATAGGTGTAAAAAGAAGGACGGAGGAACACCTATGTATACGGAAAGAAGCGGAAAGCAAAG
>JAZOOM010000058.1:0-2557 GCA_045655025.1 Eubacteriales bacterium
CCCGCAGGCGGTTGAGGGACAGGTTGCGGACGATGCGGCAGAGATAGGCGCAAAGGGAATGGGGGCGTTCGGGGGGAATGGCCTGCCAGGTTTTGAGGTAGGTATCGTTGACGCACTCCTCGGCGTCGGGACGGCTCTCCACGATGTTCATGGAGAGGTTCATGCAGGTCTTGCCGTACTTTTGGTCGGTCTTGGCGATGGCTTGCTCGTTCCGGGCGAAGTAGAGATCAATGATCTCGGGGTCGGTGGGGTGGTTGTGGGTAGAATTCATGATATGTAGACTCCTTTCATGGTTCTACTTATTATGACACGGTTTGGTATGGGAATCTGTCATACTTTTGAAAGATAATTTAAAAAAGATTTTTTTGCGAAAAAGCCTACCGACTCCTCATCGGTAGGCTTTGAACGGTCGAGGTTACGTATCGACCTTGTAGAACACGTACATGCGGAAGGATTCATTCATGGCGGCCTCCTGCCATGCGGCGCAGGTGGCGGCGTCGAAGGTAACGGAGACGGTATGCTCGTCTATGACGGTCTTTTCGAGGGGGGAGCCGCCTTGGGTCAGCGTGATCTGATCGGCTGTTACGGAATCCTGCAAATGCAGGATGATGGTGATCTGCTCGTAGGTGACGCGGGAGCGGTTCATGCGGATGCTGATCTTGTTTGCTGTGTGGTTCAGCTCGCAACCGGCATAACCCAGCTTGCCGCCCTTACCTACGATGGTGTACTCAAATTGCTGAACGATTCCTTGAGGATCGAGATTGGAGATGGGGCCGCCGGAGATCTCCCGGATATCCTCGCCCGTGTAGTCGTAAGCATCGTTGACACCGTCGCGGTCAAAGTCGTGGAGAGTCACGAACTGGAGCGCGCCGCCCTCCTCCACCAGAAAGTACAGGGGGCCGTTCTTTTTCAGCATGAAATAGTTAACGGTATAGCACAAAAGGGGGAGGCAGATCGAGATTACAAGGAGGATCCCGAGGGCGATCCTGTTTTTCAAAAGAAGCTTCAAGAGGATGGATACCCCCGTTGCCGCCAGAGCGACGACGATATGGTAGACAAATAAGAGGGCTCTCGGGGAGATGAACCAGCCCGAGCCTGTACTGTAGGCTCCGTCGTAGTAGTAGAGGAACAGGAATCCGCACAAAAGGATGAGGGAGATGGAGAGGATCAGTGCGGTGACCCACGCGGCCTTGGGGGAATGAGGTGTGTTTTCTTTGGTTGACATGGTAATACCGCCTTTCTTGGACACATTATAGCACATGTTTCGCGAAATTGCAACGGTATGGCGAAAAAATGTGGAGGGAATGGGTCTTTCCTCACTCCGTACCATATACAAAAAACCTACCGATTTTGGGGTCGGTAGGCTTTTTGTGTTTTTCTATGTGTTCAAAAAGTTTTAGGAGATTCTTAAGAACCCTTGCAAACTTCGCCGCAGGCGAATTTGCCCCGAGCGTATCGAGGAGATTTTCAAAAGGGTTCTTAAGACGCCGGAGGCACGTGCTCCCGTTCCTCACATGTTCTGATACATCTCCATATACTTCTCCGCAGAAGCATCCCAAGAGAAATCAGAGGTCAGAGCCCGATACCGCAGAGCGGCGAACTTCTCGGGCTCCTTTTCATACAGCTCCAGAGCGGCGCAGGTGCGCTCCTCCAGCTCGGAGGCCTCGTAGTTGGCGAAGGTGAAGCCGTTGCCGTGAGCTCCCTCGCAGTCCTCGTAGTAGGGCTTGATGGAGTCGTACAATCCGCCCGTCTCACGCACCACGGGGACGGTACCGTAGCGGCAGGCGATCATCTGGGAGAGACCGCAGGGCTCGGACTTGGAGGGCATGAGGAAGATATCCGCGGCGGCGTAGATCTTCTTGGAGAGGGCGCGATTGTAGGTGATGAAGGCGCGGACCCGCTCGGGGAAATCCTTCTCCAGCTGGGCGAAGTAACTCTCAAATTGCTTCTCGCCCGTACCCAGCACCACGAACTGTGCCTTGGGATGGGTCTCCAGCACGTGGCGGAGCATACCGGCGATGATGTCCACGCCCTTGTGGGAGGCGAGGCGGGAAATGACCGCCATCATGGGGGCATCGGCGTCCTCGGGGAGACCGCACTCCTTCTGGAAGGCCAGCTTGCACTTGGCCTTGCCGCTTACGTCCTCGGCGGTGAACTCAAAGGGGATCTCGGAATCGGCGGCGGGGTTGTAGTAGACCTGATCAATACCGTTGAGGATACCGCTGACCTTACGGCTGTAGCGGGCAAGAATGAAGTGGAGGCGGTGGGAGTAGGTGGGGGTCATGATCTCGTGGGCGTAAGTGGGGCTGACGGTGGATACCTTGTCAGCGCACTCAATGGCGGCCTTGCAGAGGTTGATGCAACCGTCGTAGGCCATGAGGGTGTAATGCTCGGCTCCAATGTCAAACACGTCGCCCAGCATGGCGAAGTCGTACTGGCCTTGATACTCAATGTTGTGGATGGTGAACACCGTCTTGATGGCGGCGTACTTTTCGTTCCAAGCGTACTTGGTCTTAAGGTAGACGATGGACAGGGCGGCCTGCCAGTCGTTGGCGTG
>JAZOOM010000059.1:0-2481 GCA_045655025.1 Eubacteriales bacterium
AACCGAGCCTGAGACCGAACCCGAGGTGCTGGTCTCCGCTCTGCCTCCCAAGCAGGTGCTTCTGACCCTTACCGAGGACGTCACCGTTCTGAGTATCTCCTCCGTCTCCAAGCAGGTCACCCTCCGCGATCAGAGCATTGAGGGCGTGCAGAGTGCCTTTACGAAGGAGGGCTATATCGTCGCCGCCACCACCCCCGCCTACGGCACGAATCTCCGGACCGCTGTGCTGAAGAGTCTGGACCACGTGGTCACCCTCATGCAAACCACCGACGGCTCCCTCCACGTCCTGTGGGAGAAGGCCAACGACGTCACCACCGACCCTCTCTACGCCATCCGAGGCGTACAGCAGGGCGACGTGACTATGGCACAGATCGGTATCGCGCGGGAAGACAAGGATGATAACCCCATGATCGGTATGTGCTACGTCTACCGTCTGGCCGACGGCACCGCCCTCATCATCGACGGCGGCGTGAACAACGAGTCCTGCGCTACGAATCTCTTCCGCACTCTGGAGAAGATGGATATCGAAAGGGACGAGAGCGGCAAGTACCGCATCACCGCGTGGATCTTCACCCACGGCCATGCTGACCACATGGGCACCTTCAAGAAGTTCTCCTCCCTGTACGCGGAGCAGACTACCCTGACCTACGCCATGTTCAACTTCCCCACCGAGGATGTGGCTCCCAAGGGCAGTACCGAGGACGGTCCCTTCTACAACATTATCCGCCGCGCCTACCCCGACGCCAAGCGGGTCATCCCCCACGCGGGTCTCACCTACTTCTTCGGCAACCTCTCGGTGCATATGCTCTTCGCTCCCGAGCTGCTGTACACCTCCGACGCGGGTGTCACCTACTACAACACCACCTCCCTGCTCTTCCGCATCGAGGCTAACGGCCAGAGCATCCTGCACATGGGCGATGCCAGCGAGGCATCTTCCAAGGCGGCATGGAGCGAGAATACGTCCGATGCCTTCAAGAGCAACGCCCTGCAGATCACCCACCACGGCCTGTACACGGGCCCCGACAGCCACCAATGGAACTACATGAAGAAGATCTATCAGGCCACCGACGCCACCATCGGTCTGCTTCCCATGGGTACCCGCAAGCCCGGGGACGCCCGCAACGGACGGCACACCGTGCTGGTGGGCTGGGGCATGGCAGGCTACCAGGTCTCCTTCGTCATTGATAAAAAGGACAACCGAAACGGAGCCTCCACCGATCAGGCCTACTTCGACAAGTTCGTGGCCGACGTAGCGGCGGGGACGGCTGACCGCGAGACCCTGTTCGGCTACAACGGCATCAACACCGTCGACAACGGAAAGGGACTCTTTACCTACCTGAACGCCACCGAGACCGAGCCTATGGCCACGGTGTTCACCCTCGCCGCCGAGGGTATGACGGTAGTCCTGAATCAAGAACTGGCCGCATGGCTGGGCTGATCCCCCCACGGGACACGGAATAATTTCCCGTTTTACCCTTGACAAATCAACGCCCTTGTGGTACAATAACAGTTGATTTTGATAATTCACGGAATATTATAAGAAAGGTATATAGAATCATGGATAATTCCGCAAAGACTATGGACAAGATCGTCGCGCTGTGTAAGAACCGCGGCTTCATCTTCCCCGGCTCCGAGATCTACGGCGGTCTCGCCAACTCTTGGGACTACGGCCCTCTGGGTGTTGAATTCAAGAACAACGTCAAGAAGGCTTGGTGGAAGAAGTTCGTGCAGGAGTGCCGCTACAACGTAGGTCTGGACTCCGCCATCATCATGAACCCCCAGACCTGGGTCGCCTCCGGTCACCTGGGCGGCTTCTCCGACCCCCTCATGGACTGCAAGGTGTGCCGCACCCGCCACCGCGCCGACAAGCTCATCGAGGACTACGCTTTTGTGAACGGCCTGGAGGACAATCCCGCCGGCTGGTCCGACGACGAGATGATGAACTACATCAAGGAAAAGCACATCGTCTGCCCCTCCTGCGGCAGCGGTGACTTCACCTCCATCCGTAAGTTCAACCTGATGTTCAAGACCTTCATCGGTGTCACCGAGGATTCCTCCAACACCGTATATCTGCGTCCCGAGACCGCACAGGGTATCTTCGTGCAGTTCAAGAACGTCGCCCGCTCCACCCGCCGCAAAATGCCCTTCGGCGTAGGTCAGATCGGTAAGTCCTTCCGTAACGAGATCACCCCCGGTAACTTCGTGTTCCGTACTCGTGAGTTCGAGCAGATGGAGCTGGAGTTCTTCTGCAAGCCCGGCACCGACCTGGAGTGGTTCCAGTACTGGAGAGGCTTCTGCGAGGAGTGGCTCTACAACCTGGGTATGCGCAAGGAGAATCTCCGTCTCCGCGACCACAGCCCCGAGGAGCTGTGCTTCTACTCCAAGGGTACCACCGATATCGAGTTCCTGTTCCCCTTCGGCTGGGGCGAGCTCTGGGGTATCGCTGACCGTACCGACTACGACCTGACCCAGCACCAGACC
>JAZOOM010000060.1:0-16043 GCA_045655025.1 Eubacteriales bacterium
CAAACTTTGCCGTAGGCAAATTTGCCCCGAGCGTAAGCGAGGAGGTTTTCCAAAAAGGTTCTAAGCCGCCGGAGGCCGTGCCTCCTCACCGACAAACCCAAATTTGAACTCCCCCACGAAAGGAGGTTTTCCCATGATCCTGTACGACCACGAGATCGTAGCCCTTTACCACGCCCGCAACGAAAAGGCTATTGAGATTTCCCAAAAGCAGTACGGGGCGTACTGCCACACGGTGTCCATGAACATCCTGAACAGCCGCCCCGATGCCGAGGAATGCGTCAACGACACCTGGCTGGCGGCGTGGAATACTATGCCCCCCAGATCGCCCAAGAACCTCTGCGCCTATCTGGGCAAGCTGGTTCGCAACATCTCCATCAACCGCCTCAAATCCCTCCGCAGGGAGTGTCGGGACGCGACTCTCACCGTGGCCTTTGAGGAGCTGGAGGACATCATCCCCGCCCCCGACGAGACCGATTCCAAAATCATTTGCGGCTGGCTGGACGAGTATCTGGCCACTCTGCCCCAGCCGGACAGACAGCTTTTCGTGGGGCGGTACTGGTACAACCACAGCGTCAAGGAGCTGGCGCGGCACTACGGCATGACCGCCAACGCCGCCACCAAGCGCATCACCCGTGTCCGTGAGGGGTTGCGGGACTTCCTCATTGAAAGGGGGTACACACCGTGAAGGGCGAGATCTTATTCGAGAAAATGACGGGCATCTCCGACGAGTACATCACCGAGGCGGCGCTGGTGCCCGCGGTGAGCGCAGAGCCCTCCAAAAAGAAGGGCTTCGCTTCCCTGTCCCCCGCATGGCGCAGAGGATTGAGCGCGGCCTGTATCTGCCTGATCGCGATCGTTGTCGCCCTCATGGGCACGGCGGCGCTGGGACGGATCGCCACCCCCGCCCCAGAAGGAACGTCCCCCATGGCGCGCTTCGGCTTCACCTATGAGATGCAGAACAGCGACGGCACCGCCATGCCCGGCGACTCGGTATCCGTATCCACCACCATTGTCAACCGAGGTCTGCCCTTTGTCTACCACGGCTCCTCCGCGGGGTATCATCCCGATGCTTACCTCGTATTGCAGGGGAACGATTCGGTTACCATACACGGCGGCTTCATGGAAACCTGCGACGTGGGAACCTTCCCTGTGGCTATGGGTGCAACGGGTAGCGGGTTCGCCGAGTTCACCATCCCCAAGGATGCCACCCCCGGCGTGTACGATCTGGTGCTGTCCTATAAGGGGACGACGCAGGTGTATAAGGGGGTGCTGACGGTGGGGGAATCCGAACCGCCCGTGGACACCACCGACCGATACGGCTACTCCTTCGGCTACGAGCTTGCGGGAGATGCCGCGACAGGAGCCTACTACTTTATGGATACGTGGGTCATCAACGAGGGCGCGACCTTCACCTTTGAGGGCTCCTCCATGGGCTTTGCCCCCACAGCCGCCCTCATTCATATGGAGACACAATACCGCATCGAGGGAACGTATGACACAACCACCGATTTCGTCACGGTTACAGTCAACACGGGAGACAAGGGGCAAGTGATCCAAGAGTTCTTCATCCCCGCCGACGCGCCTACTGGAGCGTATGCCTTGCAGCTATCCTACGACGGCGTGTCCAAGAGCTTTCCCGGGGTGGTGATCGTGGCAGTGCCCACCGACACTGACCTCGAATACCCGCTCCTCGAGGACGGTCACCCCTTCTCCTTCGGCTACGAACCCTTCGGGGGCTTTGCCATTCCCGGCGATATGCTCACCATAGAGGCTTGGGTGGTCAACGAGGGCGACTCCTTCTCCTTTGTGGGAGATCCTTATTCCTACCAGCCCACAGCCACACTGTATCACATAGGTTCCGACTATACCATAGGCGGCATCTCCGCCCCCACCGGCGTTCCGCCGAGACCCTGCAACGTACTGACGGGGCAAAAAGGGGTGAGTGCCTACACATTCCCCATCCCCACTGACGCGCCTACGGGAGTGTACGGGCTGAGGCTGTCCTACGGCGGCGCGCAAGAGACCTTTGACAACGTGCTGACGGTGGCAGTGCCCATCAATGAAGAACCCGCCGTCCTCTACAACCTCACCGTGTCCACCGGCTCGGATTGGCTCTACGAGCCCATCGACGGGGCCTACGTGGACGGCGAGCTGGTCACCGTCCGCATCCAATTCGCCACCGACGTGGGCACACTGTTCTTCCTCAACGGTGAGGTCATCACCCCCTCTGCGGGAGATGATCAATTGGGCTATTGGGAATACTCCTTCTATATGCCGAAACAGGATTCCGAGATCATTTTCCGGACCTATGACGGCACGGCTCCCTATAGCAGTATGCTGGAGGCGTGTATCCGCGCAAATCCCTACCTCTTCGACGAAGAAGAATTTTACTACTACGGGGAGTTCGGAGACGGTGTTATGGTCGGCCTACAGCTCGGGTACGGCGAGGCGGAATGTACAACGGCCGTCGGCGCATACACCTTTTTCACCTCAACCACACACGATATGATGGCCTTCCACAACGGAACCCTGTACGAATTGCGGACGGCCTACAACATGGGCTTGCTGACCGATGAGCATCTGGAAGCCATGCTGACCACGCACAAGGAATGGTTCCCCTACAATTGACCCCAACAAAAGACCCGCGAGGAATTCTCCCCGCGGGTTCTCTTTATGCACATATGTTCGTTTGCTCCATAGGGGCGCATTCCATATGCGCCCGCACATTGCGGATATGGTGAACGGGCGGATATAGAATCCGCTCCTACACAAAATTTACTGTCCGTAGGTTCCGTCGGCCATAGCCTTGACCTTGGCGAACAGTTCTCTCTCCTTGGCTTCCCACGTCTCGGGGTTGCCGTCGTGCTTGACCGAGGTCTCCAGAGACACACAGCCCTCAAAGCCGATCTCGTGGAGGGCCTTGGTGAAATCCACCCAGTCAATGACACCCTCCCCGGGGAGCCAATGGCGGTCGCCGTGGCCGTCGTTATCGTGGACGTGGAGGGTGGCCAGCAGATCCTTGCCGATGGCGCGGACGGCATCAGCGGGGGAGTCCCCGTAGACCGAGGCGTGACCCGTGTCCAGGCACATCTTCATGGTAGGGGTGTTCATGAGCTTCACGAACTCCAGCGTCTCGTTCCAGCGGGACAGAGGCAGAGAGGTGAAGGGCAGGTTCTCAAAGCAGATGGTCACGCCCACCTCCTCGGCCACCTTGCAGAGGCGGGAGAAATACTCCACGTTCATCTGCCACAGCTCCTCCTTATGCTCGGGGTTGTTCTCACCGAAGGGCATGATGCAATGGATCACAAAGTAGGGAGCGCCCAGAAGAGCCGTGCCCCGCACGCCCTTTTCCATGGCGGCATACCGCTCGGCGCGGTCGTACTCCGAAAAGTCCATGGCAGGCCACCGCCACGCGCCGTGGGTCTGGTTGACGAAGAGGCCGTTTGCCTCAATGATCTCCCGCTCCCGCTTGAGGGTAGCGGCGAACTCCTCCTCGGAGACGTGGAAGATCTTGTTCTCGGTGTGGCAAAACTCGCCGTAGTCGATGGCATCGTAGCCCAGAGCCTTGATGCGCTTGATACCCTCCTCAAAGCCGTAGGCGCTGAGGAAGGAGCTGAATTCGGTGCAGGTCTTCATCATGACGGAAAGCTCCTTTCAGGATCAATTCGTAATGTGTAATTGGGGAAACGGGGAATGAATTAAGCCGCCACGTAAATAATACCCGTCACAGCCCCGTCGCGGAAGACCACCTGGAGCTTGGTGGAGCCGGAGGTGTAAACAAGGTTATCGCCCACAGACTCGGCGGTGAAGCCCTTCATGGCGGCCTCGGCGTCAGCGCGGCTCATGCCGATGTACAGACCCTGGGGAGTCTTGACCGAGTCGTCGGTCAGCTCCACCTTGCAAATGATCTGGCCATCCTTGGCGGGGGTGGTGGACATACGGAAACCGTGGTAGGTGTAGAGGTAGTCCTTGCCCGAGAAACCGCCGCAGGAGTCGGAGGAGTTCATGGAGATCCAATCGCCCAGTGCGGTGACAGCCTTGTCAGCGGGCGCGCCGACGGCAACGGTCACGCCGTTGGGGGAGGTAAAGACCAGATCGGAGTCGGAATTGCCCTTGGAGGAGCAAGCGACAAAGGTCAGAGCGAGCATCAGAACGGCGAAGGCTACGGAGAGGATACGGAGGGTGGTTTTCATGGTGGTGTTCCTTTCTTTTTGGGGGTATGTTTTTTAATGAATTACGATTTTGAGGTTTCCGCCTCCATGGCGGTCTTGCGAACGTAGTAGGCATCCACTCGTCCCTTCCATACGACAGAGTCGTAGCTGTAAAGCCGCCTGTCGGGGATCTCGTGGGTATCGCGGAGGATGGCACCGAAGTAGCGGGTCAGCTTTTCCGCGCCGTAGACGTTGAGGTGAGCCCCCGCGTCGTAGGTGTCGGTGGACATGTCCAGACCCATCTCGTCGGATTTGGGAATGAGGTTATAGTAGGCCAAACCGTATTGGTCGGCGTAGTCGGCCACCTGCTCGTCCCATTCGTCGTACCAATGGTAGCGCCAGAAATTGGTGGGGGCTTTGATCAGGATCAGCTCAATACCCCGCTCGGCGCACAGCTCCCGCATTCTGTCCAGATACTCCATGGCGGTGGCGGGGAGATTGGAATCAAACAGGGGCTCGGGGGTAAATTCCGCTTGAGTGTCGGCGGGGACTACTCCCGTCTGCATGAGGTAGCCGCTGTCGGAGACAAGGGGCTTATCCGCAAAGGCATAGCGGAAATCCTCTGCGGTCAACTCGTCCCAGCGGCTGTGGTAGCGGAGGAAGGGGAATACGTAGTCGATGAAATGCTCCTCCTCCGTCATGGAAGCCTTGATGGCATCGGCCTTCACGGAAGACCATTCCATGCCGTCGAGAGCCAAGCGATTGTAGGCCTCCTTCTGGGGCTCGCCGTACTTCAAGGCGTAGACGTTGAACACCACGGCCTTGGGGGTCTCGTAGCGGAGGGCATCCTCCAGCATGTAGTAGGAGTGCCAAACCAACTGTTGGGCACCGCCGCGGACGTAGGAGGATATGCCGTACTCCTCCCACAGGATGGCGGGAATGAAGGACTCGAACACCTCACAGTCTCCGATGAAGAGAACGTCGTGGGTGGTCTTTTCCACGGAGGCGTAGTATTCCTCGGTGAAGCTTCCCTCCTTGGATTGGGTCAAGTACTTGGGGATCAGAATGGGTGTCGCCACCGCCACGAAGGCGGCAAGAATGAACATGGCGGTTACCACGCAGAGAGCGCGGAGCCATACGGTCTTTTTCGGGGTCTTTACAGTCGTGTTTTCCATGTCTGTACCCCCTTAAAACGTTTGGTAAATGAACGCGCCCGCGTCAAAGCCGATGCCATAGCTGCCGAAGAGCAGAACGGCGAGAGCCAGACCGCAGCAGGCCGCCGCCCACAGAACGGGACGCTTGTTCAGTCGATCGGCCACGGGGGTCTCCTTGCCCGTGCGACTGACAAAGAAGATCAACAGGGTGGCCAGCCCCACCACGATCCATACGGGGAGGGTAATGCCCAGCTTGTCCATGAAGGAGCCGTCGAACAGATCTCCCCAATGGGAAAAGTCGTAGAACATGGAGGCGAAGGCCTTGGCCGTCACGGGCACGTCGCGGTAGCAGTCCAGAATGCGCACCGCGCCCATGAGGAAGAAGGTGCGGACACAGGCAAAACCACCGTAAAAGGCGGAGGAAGTGAGCCTCGGGAACCTTTCGCGGAATTTCTTGTACAACGGCTCGCACTCACGGGAGATCAGGATGATCAAGCCGTTGAGCACACCCCAGACAATGAAATTCCAGGATGCCCCGTGCCACAGACCCGTAAGGAACCAGGTCACCAGGGTGGCCAGATACACGGGGAATCGCATACCCACGGCCTTGCCCAGATGGGCGCGGCTCCACTTGGTGAGCTTCTGCATGGATTTGCAGATGGACAGGGGGTAGAACACGTAATCCGTGAACCAGGAGCCCATGGTGATGTGCCAGCGGTTCCAGTACTCGGCGGTGTTCTTGGAGGAGAAGGGACGGTTGAAGTTTTCGGTCAGCTTCAGTCCCAGCATGCGGGACAGACCGATGGTGATGTCGATGCCGCCCGTAAAGTCGCCGTAGATCACGGCGGAGTAGAGGATGATGAGAAGCAGAACGTACATGCCCCCGAATTCATCGGGCTTACCGACGATGGCCTTCACCGCCGTCATGAGAGTATCGGCCACAACGACCTTCTTGAAAAAGCCCCACAGAACCCGCAGAAGACCCGCCGAGAGGTTGTCCCATTCGGCCTTGTGGGGGGTGTCGAACTGCTCGGCCAGATCGTTGTAGCGACAGATAGGCCCCTGCATGACCGCAGGAAAGAAGGAAATGAACAGGGCGTACTTGAAAACATCCGTGGCGGCCTTAGCCTTACCGCGATACACGTCGATGACGTAGGCGGTGGAGCGGAAGGTGTAGAAGGATATGCCCAGCGGCAGGATGAGGGAGGGGACTGTCAGGGTATTGTCGGTGAACAGCCCCAGCACGTCATTGACGATGGAGACGGTAAAGCCGGTGTACTTCAGCACCGCTAAAATACCGAAGTTCAGGATCAACCCGCCCAGAAGCATACGGAAGCGCTTCTTCTTGCCCTCGTTCTTGTAGGCCTTGCGGGCATCCTTGTCCATGTCAGCCTTGTGAGCGGCTATGTAGGCCTCGTCGTGCCCGGCGTGATTCTCCATGATCCGCGCCAAAAAGAACGTGGACAGAATGGTGGTCAGGATAAAGGGCAGATACCAGCCCCCCGCCGAGGCGTAGAACAGGCCGCTTGCGATGAGCAGGACGATCCATTGCCCCCGCTTGGGCACAAGGTAGTAGCAGAGTACCGTAACCGCCGCGAACAGGAGAAAGGGGAGTGAGGTCAGGGTCACGGGATCAGTCCTCGTCCAGCTTGCAGATCAGCGCCCACAGAGCCTCGGCGGAGTCAAAGTTCTCGGGCATGATCTCCTCGGCGGGGATCATGACGTCAAATTTATCGTTGATCTCGGTGATGAGGCTGACAATATCGAGAGAATTGAGAATGCCCTTCTCAATGAGACCGGTCTCGGTGGCGAAGTCCACGTCGTCGTGGAGCTCGGTGAGGATGGAAATGAGTTCGTTCATGGGATATATTCTCCTTGTAGTAGGTTGATTTCAAATTTGGGTTTGTCGGGGTGTTTAGATTTGGTTGTAGGGGCGATTCACGAATCGCCCGAACCCCGAAAGCATTGGTATATATTGTTTTTTAGAGATGGCGGGCGATTCATGAATCGCACCTACGGTTTATATGGCATTGCCCCATAAATCCCAATTTACGCTTCCCGGTTCTCCGCTCTTTCTCGCAACCCTTTACGGTCAATCTTTCCGTTAGGAGTCAAAGGCATCGCGGGCAGCTTTTCGCAAAAGGCCGGGATCATGTAGGGCGGCAAGGCGGCGCGAAGGGTCTTGGTCAGAGCGGCAGGCTCGATCTCACCCGCGTAGTACAGACCGATGCGCTTGTTCCCAGCATCGTAGACACAGCAGGCGGCGCGGACCCCCTCGGCGGATGCGGCGGCGGCCTCGATTTCCCCCAGCTCAATGCGGTGACCCATGTGCTTGATCTGGGCATCTCGACGGGAGACGAACACCAGCTCGCCGCGGTCGTTGAAGCGGCCGATGTCGCCTGTGCGGTAGATGATCTCGGGGTAATGGGGGTTCAGGGGATTCTGCACGAAGGCCTCGGCAGTCTTTTGGGGGTTGGCATAATATCCGAGGGTCACGCAGGTGCCGCGCAGGCAGATCTCGCCCTCTTCTCCGTCGGTAGCGCGGCGGTTGTCCTCGGTCAGGAGGAACAGGTCGGTGTTGCGGAAGGGCTTTCCCACGGGAATGGGCTCGTCAGGAGCCAGATCCCGGGCGGGCCAGTAGCAGGACATACCCGTAGCCTCGGTGGGGCCGTAGAGGTTGAAGAACCGCGCCTCGGGAAGTGCCGCCCGCCACAGGTCGTACTGCTTGCGGGGAAACACCTCACTGCCAAAGCAGACGGTGGTCAGACATTTCGGAGTATGGGACTCCAAGGCGCCCAGCGAGGATATCATGGTCAGCGCCGACACCACCCAACAGACGGTATTGACAGAATGCTCCGTCAGATACTCGCAAAGCTTCACGGGGAACATGAACAGCATCTTGGGCACCAGATAGGCCGTTGCGCCGAACTTGACGGTGGGCATGATCTCCTTGAGAGGCGCGTCAAAGTACAGAGGAGTCTGGTTGGCAAAAACCGTATCTTCGTTAAATCCGATGGCCTCGCACAGGGATTCGGTATAGTCGATAACCGAACGGTGGCAAGCGATGACGCCCTTGGGAATACCCGTTGAGCCGGAGGTAAACACCACGTAAATGGGATCGGTGTCGATCTGACGGGCGCGGACGGCGGCCAGAGCAACCTCGTCGGCGGCGGTCAGCTCACGCCCTTCGGCGAAGCAGATATCATCCCAGCACAGGATCTCCCCCTTGAAAAGCCCCTCGGCCACCAGCTTGGCGGCGGTCTTGGCGTTCTTCTTGTCGTAGACAAGGAGGCGGGGCTTGAGGGTATCCAGGATCAGTCCCATGCGGGCGGTGGGCATATCCCCGTCCAGAGCGGCGTAGAAGCAGCCCGCGTAGAGAGCTCCGAAGAAGGTAGCAATGGTATGGGGGTGCTTGTCCATGAGCACGGCCACGGGCTCGCCGTTGTAGCCGCGGCGGAGAAGGTCTGCGCCCACAGTGCGGGCGTGGGTATGGAGCTCGGAGAAGGTCATGCCCTCGGTGCCCGTGGAGAAGGCCAGCTTGTCGGGCACGCGGGGGGCGGTGGTCTCCAGATATTGAAGAATGTTGGTGAGCATAAAAGGCTCCTCAGGGTAGAATTAGGAGAGCGTTTCGGTCACAGCGGCGTACTTCCCGCAAACAGCCAGCGCGGCGGCATGAGAGGAAGGACTTCCGAACACGCAGGAGGAGGGGGCGGACAGGTCAAGAGGCTTTCCCGCGAAGTTGGTGGAAATACCTCCCGCCTCGGAAAGGATCACGGATCCGGCGGCGTAGTCCCAAGGGGACAGGATGGGCTCACAGAAGGCATCCAGCCGACCGCTTGCCACGTGACAAATATCCAGCGCGGCAGAGCCGGAGCGGCGAAAGTCGGCAAAGGCAGAGAACAGATCGGCGGTCATGGCAAGCATGGTCTCCGACAGGGTATCCTTGCGGTAGGGGGCCGAGCCGATGGCCACGATGCCGCGGGTCACGGGACGCTCCGATACCCGAATGGGGCTACCGTTGCAGGTGGCGCCCTGCCCCTTCACGGCGGAGTAGTACTCGTCGCGGTAAGGGTCGTAGATACCGCCGAAGATAGGATCACCGTCCAGCAGAAGTCCCACCGACACGGCGGAATGGTCGTATCCGCACATGAAGTTGGTGGTGCCGTCAATGGGGTCGATGATGAAGGTATAGCCCTTCCTGATGGTTTGGGAGGACTCTCCGTCCTCCTCCGCGAAGAAGTGCGCGTCGGGGAACAGGCGGGTCAGGCCTCCCTTGAGGAATTCCTGCACCTTTACGTCGTAGGCGGTCACGAAATTGGCGCTTCCCTCCTTGCACGCGGGATTATTCCGCACCTCGTCGGGGACGCTCCGCATGATGGCACCGGCCTCACGGATGAGGGCCTCCATCTGTGCCACAGGGAGCAGACCGCGGGAGGCGGGCGTACCCTGTATCTCGTTTCGGAGAGCGAGAGCCAAGCAGGGCTTGCGGGTGGTAATATTGGTAATGCCCATTTCCAGGAAACGGCGCAGATTGGCTTCGTCATCCACCGTCCAGGCCGAGAAATTCATGCCCCGCTCGCGGAGGTAGGCATAATTCTCTCGGGAGATCATGGGGTAAGCCACGTTGAGAATGGAATCGACAGCGGTGCAGGTGTCGGCAGTCTCCCGAACGGCGGTCTCGTTGTCCTTCCCGGGCCACATGCTGATCCACAGATCCGCCCCCAGGGCGGCGATCAGCTCCCCTTGGTGGTTGCACTGACCCGTGAACAGGATGCGCCAACCCTGCCCCTTGGCGGTGGCGGCGGCCATGACAGGCTCAATGAGTCCGTCGGTCTTCACGTCGCAGTTGACCCGCAGGGCGGGAATAGGAGAGATCAGCTCCAAGAACTCCGCAAAGGATACACAGGCGGCGGGATCCTCCCCCTCATCGTGAGAAAGGTAGAGCAGACCGTTCCGCTCACGGATATCCACCTCCACCATTTCCGCCCCGGAGGCAATAGCGGCCAGAATATGATCGCGGCTGTTGGGCGCAGTTCCCTCACAGCCCGAATGGGCGGTAATGACGGTCATTCCCGCCGAGCGGATCTGACGGTCGCTATAACGGAGAACCGAATACATGGCAACCTCCTTTACGAAGCACAAGCCGAAAAATACGGTGCGAAACCGCCTCCATATCCCGTATCTTGTATCTTTAATAGTACTTTTCCAAATCGGGGGTAGGTGTAATGATCTTCTTATCGGTAGCAGGGTATTGGGAAGAATCGTAGGCATAGAATCCCGCGCGGAACTTGTTGAAGGCTCGGATCTGCTGATCGGTGAGCAGGCATCCGCTGTGGGAGTAGGAGGCGCGGAGATGGGTGCAGTCGAAGTGGTACCAGCGAGGCTCCTCGTCCGAGCCGATGTTGACCATGATCCAGAAGTGAGTGCCGTCGGCGGCACCGGGGGTTCGCTCGATCTCGCGGTAGTCGATCCCCAAGCGGCGGCAGAAGGCAATGGCGGCGGCGAAGTAGTTGAAGCAATCTCCCGAGCCCGCCACGAACAGGCCGTCGTAGGCGGCACGGATCCAATCCGACTTGTCGGAATCCGAGGTGTAGGCGATGTGATCGTAAACGTACCGATACACCGCGCGAAGCTGAGCCTCCTTGTTCATATCGGGGGTGATGATCTGAGCGATGACAGCGTCAATCTTGGCGTTCAGCTGCTCCTCGGTAACCTGATTCTCATAGACATGGATGACGGTGGAGGCCTGAGACACGTTCCCCGATTCATCGGTGGCGGTGAAGCGCACCTCGTAGTCTCCGGGGGTATTGGGATCCACAGAGGAGGAATCCACCTGGATTTCCACAGGACCGCCGCAGTTGTCCTCCACCACCAGCCCCTTGCGGTAGGCGATGGCCTCACCCACGTAGGCGGACAGCTCGGGGGTGGTCTTGAAATCGGGGGGCGTATTGTCCTCGATCACGGTGAGGATGGAGTGAAGCTCCTTCGTCTTGTTTCCGCTGGCATCCTCCACGCGGAATACGATATCGTAGTCCCCGATCTGATTCATGTCGGGAAGCTCACACTCAAAGTAGGCAGTGTACTCGTCTGCCTCCACGATGGAGCCAATGAAATCCAGCGCGTTGGGGGTGCTGACACCCTTGGCGTAGTAAACGTGCTTGGTGGTGACCACGGGAGCCTTGCGGTCTCGGACGGTCAGCACGAGCTTGTATTTTCTGCCCTCGGCATCCGTCATGGGGATGTCGTAGGTACCGGGACGGTTGACACAGGTCTCGTCAAAGCCCGCCACGTAGGCGGCGCCGTCCGCGCCCACCAAACGGTAGGGAGAGGGCAGGTCGCTCCCCGCCTCCAGGGTATAGGTGATCTTCTTGGCGCATCCGCTCATAGACGTAACCGTAAACAGGCACAAAGAAAGAGCCGCCAAAGCCCCGCACAGGGCACGGCGAATCCGAGACGAATTCATTTTGATAGCCATGTGATCACCTCCGATACTACATAGAGTATTATCTGTTATATTGTACCATATATATGGTGGGAAGTCAAGGGAATTTCAGGGAATTTTGCGGAGATTTCAAAGGGATTTTTTGGCGTAAAAATACCCCTGTGCCGAAGACACAGGGGCTCCATATGAGTGAGGCTCAGATGTACGTAATGTCAGGGGACACGTACCCCGATACAGCACCCGTGTTTCTGAGAAATCCTGCTCCCGTCACAGAGCCGCTGACAATGCCGGTATTTTGGAGCGTACCACCCTCAAGGTGGACACCTCCCGAAATGATGCCGGAATTGACCAGCGTACCACCCCGCTCCACGGTTGCACCCTTCACAACTCCTGAATTGCTGTAGACCTGACCGGAACGGACGACGACCGGGGCATTGGAAGCATCCCCCGTGTTCGCGGCGGAAGGAGCACCGCCGACATAGCTCCATCCTGTCCCCGAGCCGCCTACCGTAACAGAATTGTTGTTGCCGCTGACGAATACGCCTCCCGTAGAGGGAGTGCCACGGGTGAACGCAGAGGGGGCGGAGACGTGAGAAGAGGAAGAGGAAGAGGAAGAGGAAGAGGAAGACGCGGCCGAGCCGGATCTACCTGAGGCCGATGTGTAAGAAGCAGGCGAGGCGGCAGATCTGCCCGCAGGAGCAGCACGCGTGGGAGACGTGGTGGGAGGGACAGCAGTAGAATGGGATGTCCCCGTCTGCCCCCGCGATGGATTCTTTCCGTTTATCCGACAGGGTGCCAGCAACGCGGAGCGGAACAAAGCAGACAGGAAAGCCTCCTCCGACTCATAGCGGTGTCGGAACAGAGCCTGCACCATACCCAAACGCATGCGGAGTCCGCCCGTCAGCGTCACGTCCTCCATGTAGATCACCAGAATGGGGATATTCAGATCCAGCGCATAGTTGATCTCCTGCTTGCAGTTCCGGGAATTCAGATAATTCTCAGACATAAAGGCCAAAAAGCATCCCGACCTTTCCAGATGCTCCGCTATGTAGTCGGGCCACTCGGTTCCCGCCTCAATACCGCCGTCGTACCAGATCCGGTATTGATTCTCCTCCAAGCGGCGAAAAATCGGCAAGACCCGATCCGAATCCAGATGGGCATAACTGAGGAACACGTAGGGCTGAGCCCCTTCATAAATAGCCATGATCATCTCTCCAATCTGTCAGCATAGGAATTCCGAAAAAACCGTTCACATCACGGGTGCCATACCGGTCTCGGATGGAATTCCCCTTGTATATGATACCATAGAATCCCGATTGTGTCAAGGCGCTTCGCAAAATCGCATGCCCAATCTGCACGTATATCTCTGTATGACCGCTTTACGGGCCATTAAAAATAAAGCCCGTCTCATAAATGTCTTGACAAGTTCCCGTCTTTCGTATATAATAGAGACACATTCCCACTTCAGAAAGGAACGCACCATGAAAACCAAACGTCTCCTCTCCCTGATTCTCGCCGCTCTCATGCTGGCGACCACCCTGCTTTCGGGTATCATTCTCCCCGCCGCCGAGGAGAAGCCTGCCCACGTCACCGACGGTCTGATCTCCTTCTACAAGGGCGAAGGCAACTCCGCCGACGCCACCGTATGGGAAGACTCGGTAGGCAACAACGACCTCCCCATCACCAAGAATTCCAAGAATTACTTCACCGAGACGGGTCTCCGCGTGGAGGGAACCCAGCACTACTTCCCCCAGGCCATCGTGGATCTGGTCAACGGCCAGGCCTTCACCGTAGAGATCTCTCTGGGCGATTTCGAGTCCATCGGTGACGCCTATAACACCTTCATGAACTCCCAGAACGACAATTTCGCCCTGTTCCGCCGCAATTCCAACGACAATCTGGAGTTCAAGTGGGCCGCCAAGCCCGGAGGCAACCGCCCCATGGTCGGTGACGGTCTCGCGCTCATGGACAACGGCGTGATCTCCATCACCTATCAGGTGGGTGGCTCCGTCATGCTCTACGTAGACGGTTCTCTGGTTGCCAAGGTGTCCTGTGACGTGGCTATGGGCGCCAACAATCTGTTCATCGGCCACGCCGAGGCCGCCAAGAACTACTCCACCACCTATAAGGCCATCCGCTTCTACAACCGCGCCTTGACCGCCGAGGAGGTCAGAAACAACGCTCTGGCCGACGGTGCCGACGTTGTGGAGACCCCCACCGAAAAGGTGCCCTCCAACATCACCGTGGCTCAGCCTCAGACCAAGATCGCCGGCGACATCTCCATGGTTCGCGAGATCAGCTCCAAGGCCGAGATGGATGCCATGACCGCCGCCAAGGCACTCCCCGCCACCGCCATCTACACCGTCAACAGCAAGCTGGAGGTGCTGGACGCCGAGGGTAAGGCCTTCGCCACCGCGGCCGACGTCTTCGTGGCTCACGACTACAAGATCATCCCTGCCTTCCGCGTGGCCGATAAGGCAGCCGCCGACGCGGTCGTCAAGTACCTGAAGGACATCCGCTTCTACGACTGCTTCCTGGTCTCCACCGATCCCGCCGTCATCAAGGACGCGCGCACCACCATGCCCCAGATCTCGGGCGTCATTGACTACACCGAGACCTACAAGGACGTGGCCGATCTCTCCGAGGAGCAGCTGCTGGATATCCGCCGCTCCATCAAGACCAACAACGGCACCGTAGCCATCCTCCCCACCGCCCTCTGCCGTAACGAGGACGTGCAGTACCTCTACAATCGCCAGGTCAACGTCTGGGCCAAGTCCTCCGACGCCCCCGACGAGGCCGAACAGTATACCGCTCTCCTGTCGGGTGCCATCGGCGTGATCTCCGACGCTACCGACGCTCTCCTGACCGTTGCCACCACCAAGCTTCCCAAGAACACCACCACCCGCGTGACCCTCAACATCGGCCACCGCGGTATCCCCGCCAACGCTCCCGAGAACACCGTAGAAGGCTCCCTCTTCGCCTTTGAGCAGGGTGCCAACGTCATTGAGCTGGACGTGTACCTCACCACCGACGGCGAAGTCGTGGTCATGCACGACGGCTCCACGGGCCGTACCTGTAACAAGGATCTGGGCGTTGAGGCCTCCTCTTTGGCTCAGCTCAAGGAGCTGTACGTCAACAAGGGCTACGAAAACAACTCCAAGTACAAGAACTGCCGCATCCCCACCCTGAACGAGTATCTGGAGGCCTTCAAGGATAAGGATTGCCAGCTCTTCATTGAGATCAAGTCGGGCAAGACCGCCATCGTCAAGGCCGTCAAGGAGTGCGTGGATGCCTACGATATGTACGACCAGTGCTCGGTCATCACCTTCAACGAGCCCATCATGGCCGCCATGCGCAAGGACTACCCTGAGATGAGCGTGGGTGCCCTTTGCGGCGGTTACATGGCAGGCCTGGATCCCGAGGAGGATCTCCGCGCCGCCATGAGCTTCATCGGTAAGTACAACGCCACCCTCAACCCCTCCTCCGGCGGCTACGATGCCGACGACATCCGCGCCGCTCTCATGCGCGGTATCAGCATCTACCCCTGGACCTTCCGCGGTGATATCAACACCTACAAGAGCCACCTCCTGTGGGGCTACTCGGGTCTGACCGGCGACAACGCCAACGTCTTCCGCCGCATCGCCCGCAACGTAGCCTACACCCCCGATGCCCTGATCCTCGAGCCCAACAGCTCCGTGACCCTTGAGCTGGACGTGACCTACTACAACCACGAAACCAAGACCGAGGCTCCCTCCTCCGTCACCATCCTGTCGGGCAACGAGTTCGTCACTCTGGAGGGCAACACCCTGACCTTCACGGGCATGGGCGAAGTCACCTTCTACATGAGCTATGAGGCCAAGGTGAATAACGAGACCATCGTGCTTCACACCCAGCCCACCACCCTCTCCACCGTCTCGGCTCCCGATCCCGAGGAGACCACCGCTCCCGAGGGTAACACCACCGACGAGCCCACCGCTGAGGAGACCACGGCTCCCACCGAGGGCACCGAGGACACCACCGCCGCTCCCAGCGACACCACCGCCGCCCCTAACGGCGAGGACACCACCGCCGAGGCTAAGAGCGGCTGTAAGTCCACCCTGGGCGGCCTGGCCATCCTGCTGGTAGCCGGCGCGGCTGTGGTTGCCATGAAGAAGAAGGAAGAGTAATTTTCCTGAATAACGGAATTCCCCACGGATGGCGTAGTTGTCCGTGGGGAATTTCAAATTGCTGTTTATCGGTGCGAAGGAGCACGGCCTCCGGCGGCTTAGAACCTTTTTGAAAAAAGGTTCTAAGAAC
>JAZOOM010000061.1:0-21327 GCA_045655025.1 Eubacteriales bacterium
GACTCGGGCAGGACGGTGGCGGTCAGGATGTGCTCCAGGACGTTACCGTTGGTGGTAGCGCGAGTCACGGTCTTGGCGGACAGAGACATGAAGGGAGAGTTCTTGGTCTCGATGGAGAGGGAGGGGGTGGTCTTGGCAGGCTCGGTGTCGGTATCCTTACCGAAGCCATTGGGGTTGCAGGATGCGAGGGCAAAGGTGGAGAGCACCGTCACCACGGCCAGCAGGATGGCCAGATACTTCTTGAAATTCTTCTTCATAGGTAATTCCTCCTTGAAATGTGATTATTTGGATCTGCGGTAATTCGCGTACTTATCGGAGCGGTAGCGGTTAGTGACTCCCTTTTTGAAGCCACGGGCGGCAGCCGCTCTTGCGCTTGCTCGTCTGGGGATGCAGTACGCCTCATCCCAGCCACGCTTGAAGCCTACGTCAAAGGCAAAATCCGCATCGCTCTTGTACTGCTTGCGGTATTCCTTGACCTGGGCGGTTTTCTTGCCCACGAAGTCCTTGGTCTTCTTACCCGCCTTCTTGACGGTACGCTTGAAGCCGGACTCGGGCTTGGGGGTAGTTTTGGTTGCTTCCATGGAAGACCTCCTTTGCTTGTGATAAAACTGCGGCTCGGGTGGGCTTGTCCGCATCCAAGCCGCAGAAACGTATGTTTTTTAGTCACTGATCACGGTACTGCACCGTTGCCGCTTACTTCAGCAGCATATTGAGCAGAGCCTTGTCGGATGCGCGGAAGGGCTTGATGGCGCACTCATACTCCACGCCGTACTCGTCGTAGGACTTCACGGCATAGCTGTTGCCGCTGATGACCTTACCGGTGGCGTCGTCCTTGATCTCGAAGGGCTTGACCACCAGCTCGGCGGCCATGGCGCTTCCGAAGACGATATCCAGAACGGTGTAGCCGCCCTTGTCGGGGGGAATGATGGCCACGCGGACGTCCTTGCCTCTGACATTACCTCGGATGAAATAGGAGAAGTAGGACTTGCCATCCTTCTCGAATACCTCGCGCTCCACGAAAATGTTCTTTTCTGCATTCATGTTTCTTTACCTCCTGTTGCAGTTTTTGATTGAATTTAGGTTACTTGTGCGATCCTGTAACGGGGATCAGCCGCCCTTGCGCTGGGAGATCTCGCGGGCTTCCTTCTTGGATTTGCCCTCGGAGAGAGCCTTCTTGTACTTGAAAAGGCCCGCATGGTCGCCCTGTGCCTGGAGGTAACCGGAGCGGATACCGGCTTCATAATCCGTGAGCTCCTTCCCCTCCTTGGGGCCATGCATGTGTACCTTGGCCTTACGCTCCTCGGCGTAGCCCTTGGCGCGCTTGGACGGGATCGCCCATCTGCGTTTGTTGTACTTGCTGGTTGCCATATTGCAAACCTCCTTTTGATGTGATTGGTGCCCGTGGGCTATTCAGTTGTGCGCTTACATTTTGTAAACGGTAATCTATCCGCGTTCTGCGAAACATCGTGTTTCCTGCGACCTCGTGCTCCGAAGGTGGCCACCTGTTCTTTGCAAAGTTCAGAGATCGGATGCGTCGCGGTTCTCTGCGGTGATTACGCCGTTATGATACACCATTTTGCTTTGAAAAAGAAGGACATTTACCCCACCTCTTCCGAGCCGATACCGAGCCAATACTACACCAAAACAGAACATTTACCCCTCATTTGCCCCACATTTATGGAAGCAACATAAAAGCCCCGACGCAATGATCGGAGCTTTTACTTTCCCTATTCCACGATCTTGGATTGCAAGAAAATCAGCAGCTGCTTATTGAGCCGTCTGATATGCTCGCACTCATATCCGAGTTCTTCCGCCGCGGCTTCTTGGGTTAAGCACTTCACGTACAGAAGGATATACAGATCATACAATCGCGGGGGCGCGGATTGAACCGCATGGCTGTAGCGTCTGACCTTATTCAGTACGTCATTAAAGCAACCGCCACCGATGGCATGGTCAAACACTTCCTTACGCTCGTAGTAATAACGGATCTCCTTCAGATCAGCTCGAATTTTGGATAACGGCAACATATTTCTTCCCTCCTTTTCTTTTTATTTTTTATTTTTTTGGATGATGAATCATCGTTTGATCTTTCTGCCATGTCAACAGGGCGTACTGGTTAATGGAAACAAAAAACCGCCGACACGACAGATCATCCTATGGTTTCCCATACGATTTTCCATCCTATCGGCGGCTTCACATGTTAGCGTTTACACACGCAATTCTGGCATTGCCAACCAATTTCAAGGTGAGACCTGAAGAGCGGCTTAACGTAGCACTATTTCAGCCAGGCACCCTCCGTCGTTCACCGTATTCAATTTTCGGGCATACTTAACTACTCAATCTATCCGTACCCTTGGGCAAGGTGATCTCAATCACATCCTGCCGTCTGTTCTTATAGGAACGAAGCAGCACCACGGTACACCGTTTGCAACGAAAGCGATACTTCCCTTCCTGATCTTTATAACCCACATTCAAGGTTCCGCAGTTGGGGCAGTACATCTGCACCGCTGTCCACGAACCCATTTCCTTTTCCGGCATACTCTTTTCTCCTTACCATCAATACATTTTTATACAACTAACCAGTACGCCTTGAATCAGACAGTCCTCCGCATCGACGACAATATCCTCCATCGTGGTATTCTCAGGATGAAGCACTGTTTTCCTTCCCTTGCGGTATATGCGCTTCAAGGTGCTTTCCCCATGAACGAGAACCGCCACGATCTCACCGTCATCGGCCGTGTTCTGCTGTCTCAGCACAACGAGATCTCCTTCCCGTATGCCCACGTCGATCATACTGTCACCATGGGCGCGGAGCATGAAAAGAGTTCCATCACCGAACAGCTCCGTCGGCAGAGCATAGCATTCCTCGATATTCTCGATGGCCTCGGTTGGATTACCACAGGCAATGTTGCCTACGAGATATGCCATAGTCGTATCGCCGGGGCGGAGTTGAGGTAGCACATCAATACTCCCCAAATCGTTTCGGGTGATCCTTCCCTCCTTTTCAAGAGCCTTTACGTATCTCTGTACCTGATTCAGCGAGCTCATGTGCAAAGCCTGCATGATCTGACGGTAGGTCGGCGCCTGACCATTCTCCCGTTGGTACCCTACAACGTATGCTTCAACCTGCTGCAGCCACTCTTGATTTAAGGTTCTCATGACCCGGTCTCCTTTCGTGAACAATCCGTTCACTTTCGTGTGCATGCATTATAACGCAACGAAAAGAAAAAGTCAATAGGTAAATAAAAAAAGTTAACAAAATTTTTAAGTCGTATTTTTGATCGCGATCTCGTACTGTATGATCCTTGAATCGGATGATTTCCGGTTTCGATGTTTGGGGATTGGAGTGTATCAGAAAAACCCGCCCCCGTCAAGGGGGAAAAAGTATCGCTGAAAATTCATAGAGCCGATTTGGTTGACAGAAAAACTGTCTTTCAAATCGGCTCTTTTTTCATGACATGACTGCAATACTTTTTCCTTTTTCCCTTGACGGCTTCGGTGGGTTCTGATGGGTGGAGGGTGTAAGAATAGAGAAAAAGAGAATATGCCTCATGTGGGTCTTATGAGGGGTAGAAGACCTGTTACGGAGGGGTTTTGGCTACCCTGTGACTCGGTATTGGGAGGGTACGTGTCCTTCCCTTTTCGTCACGCTTTCTGTATCATGAAGGCGTGAAGGAGAGCGGATTCCTGTTCAGGGTACAGCGCGTCCTTTGCTTCATATACTGAAACCAAGGAGGTGTTGCCCGCTGAAGCCAAAAAACTTCATTTACGTTGGCGAGCCTATACCGAAGCTGAACGAGAAGGACCACGCCCTATTTCTCCTTCATTTTCAAAAGGCCGCACTGCTGTCCTTGAAGGAAAGGAACCTGCTGACCAATGCTCAATATACCCAATGCGTGAGCCGTTTGGAAAAGGAGCATAACGAAAAGTCGAAAAAACAACGCCGAGCCTGACCGCTTGGCGTTGCTTTTATATATATAATTTATTTATGAAAGGAATGATTTAATGAACAAGTACGAACAGCTAAACGAGGAACGAAAACTGATCGTGACCAAAAAGCGAGTGGCAGCCTATTGCCGCGTATCCACAGACAACGAGGATCAAGCCAACTCCTTTGAGAGCCAGCAACGGTATTTCCGCACGTACATCCAGCATCATCCCGACTGGGCGCTGTATGAGGTATTTGCCGACGAGGGTATTTCGGGAACCAACACCAAGAAGCGCAAGGAATTCAACCGCATGATCGCCTGCGCACAGAACGGGGATTTCGATCTCATCATCACAAAGGAGATCTCCCGTTTCGCCCGCAATACGTTGGACAGCATCTATTACACCCGCGAGCTGAAAAAATACGGTGTGGGTGTGATTTTCATGAACGATGGCATCAACACGCTGGACGGTGACGCCGAGCTACGGCTGGCCATCATGTCCTCCATCGCCCAGGAGGAGAGCCGCAAGACCTCCGAGCGGGTGAAGTGGGGGCAGAAACGACAGATGGAGCAGGGGGTGGTATTCGGACGAAGTATGCTGGGCTATGACGTGAAGGATGGAAAAATGACGATCAACGAGGAAGGCGCGGCAGTCGTGCGGCTGATCTTTCACAAATTCGTTCATGAGGGAAAAGGCACCCACGTGATCGCCCGCGAGCTGCGGGAAGAAGGGATCTTGCCCATGCGAGTCAAGCAATGGAGCAACACCGTGATCCTGCGGTTGCTCCGCAACGAAAAATACTGCGGCGATCTGGTGCAAAAGAAGACCTACACACCCGACTTCCTGTCCCACGACAAAAAGTATAATCGAGGCCAGGAGGAGTTCATCATCATCAAGGATCATCATGAGCCCATCATATCCCGCGAGCTGTTCGAGGAGGCAAACCGCATTCTGGATGCCCGGGCTCTGTCCCCCGAGGGAAAGGCGAAGCACAGTAATCGCTACCCGTTCTCGGGCAAGATCAAATGTGGTATCTGTGGGCGAAGCTTTGTGGCACGGTACAAGAAACGCGGTGACGGAAGCATGTACAAGGCATGGCGTTGTCAAGAAGCGGCAAATCACGGCAGTCCTCATAAGGACAAGGCGGGCAACGAGGTAGGTTGCTCCTGTATCAGCATTCGCAACGAGGATGCCATACACATCATGTATCTCGTCACCAAGAGTCTGCAATACGATCAGGAAGCTGTGATCGGAAATCTGCTGTCGGTGGTCAAAGCGGTGGTGGATATGGATTCCACAGGCACCGATGTGACCAAACTGCAACGCAAGATCTCCGAGCTGGAAGAGAGCCGCGCCAAGCTTCTGGACGTGTTCTTATCCGGGGTCATCACCAAGGAGGAATTTGCCCGATCCCGCGCCAAGTGTGAGGAGGAGATTGCGGATCTGCGCTCCTTGATCGACAGTGTTGACCGTCAACGCTCACTTGTAAAGCAAGAAAACGAGCTGATGGAGGAAGTGGAAAAGGCCGTTCGGGAGGTCATCGGAGGTGTGGAATATGAGGACGCGTTTTACAGACAGATACTGGATAAGATGGTCATATATGGGCATGACCGCATCGATGTATTCCTAAATTTGCTTCCTTTTCGGTGGAGTTACACAATTTCCAAAGCTTCCAAATGTGGAAACCCACCAAAGCGGAACATTTCCGATGCTTCGGAGGGCACCGAGGAGCTGGCCCACCTGGAAATGGTGGCCGCCATTCTCCACCAGCTCACCCGCAACCTCTCCGAGGAGGAGATCAAGAACTCCCCCTTCGCCACCTACTTCGTGGATCACACCACGGGAGTCTACCCCATCGCCGCTTCGGGCGTGCCCTTCGACATGAAGTACGTGGGGGTCAAGGGAGACGTGCTGGCGGATCTCCACGAGGATCTGGCCGCCGAGCAGAAGGCCCGCGTCACCTACGACAACATCCTCCGCCTCTGCGACGATCCCGACGTCCGCGAGCCCATCAAGTTCCTCCGAGAGCGGGAGATCGTGCATTACCAGCGGTTCGGCGATGCCCTCCGCATCACCCAGGATAATCTGGACTCCAAGAACTTCTACGCCTGCAACCCCGCCTTTGATAAGGGGTGCGGCAAGATGAAGAACTGCTGAACAGCAAAATAAATCAAGGACGGCTTGAATTTCGAGCCGTCCTATTTACTTTTTTGGAAAGATGTGGTATAATGATTTTATCATACGGCTTGAAAGGATGTGATTCTTTGAAGGGTAAGTCTATGTCTATCCCGTTTGGAATGGTATTTAAAAAATATTACTGTTCAAAATGTGGTACGCGATTAAAAAAAGAAAAAACGCATCGCATTGTTACCCCCGGCGACAAGGATTACTATCAGTATCACGACTATGGGACATTCCCTCAACGTGATTATGATGTATATGGTTATCAGTTTCAGTGTCCTGCCTGTAAAGCAAGAATCTCCTATGATGAGCAATGTAAAATTGAAAGAATCCAAAAGAAACAAGGAACAACCGTTTTATCCTCTGCACAAATAAAAGATAATTATAAAAACAGCAGCAAGGAAAATGACAGACACGCCTTAACTCGTACAATATTAATACCTATCGTTTTTAACTTGTTGTTCTTTACGTTATTTTATCTTATCGCCACTGACAGAACGCTTTCTCATCTGGGAATGGTATCAATTTTATTTGTGGCAGTTACAGGATATTCGGTTTGGATGGCCGTCAGAAAATTTAAAGGAGCAAGCAAACTAAAGATACACCGTTCTTATTCTCACGAAGAAGAAGCTAAAATGCATAAATTGTATGCCTATGCTTCTCATAACAAGCAATTGATTGAAAACTCAAATAAGTGCTATTGTTTTCATTGCATGAGCGTTTTTGAAAGCCGTGAAATAAGCTCATATGCAGAGGGCGAACAAACAGCACTATGTCCTACATGCAATATTGATTCTGTTATTCCCGACAGCATTGACGAAACGATTGATGAAAACACAATAGCAGAAATGCACGACTATTGGTTTTAAAATAATCAAATTGCTTCACTCTGACTGCTTCGCCGCCTCCGCTTCCCCCAAGACAACCCGGATTCCAAGAACGTCTACGCCTGCACCCCCGCCTTTGACAAGGGGTGCGGGCAGATGAAGAACTGCTGAATAACCAAATAAAACACCGGCGACAGGAACCTCTTCGTTCCTTCCGCCGGTGTTTTATTGTTGGCATCAAAACGGTATCAAAGACCGCTTGATATTTTGAAAATCATTGATGTGTAAGAGCTTTTTGACTTGTGGTAATTATTCCCACTCAATCGTACCAATAGGCTTAGGCGTCAGATCCAGCAGGACTCTGTTAATGCCCTCCACCTCATGGGTGATGCGGTAAGTGATGTGGTGCAGGATCGCGTAAGGGATCTCCTCGATGGTGGCGGTCATAGCATCCGTCGTATTGACAGCACGGATGATGGCGGGCCAGCCCTCGTAGCGGGACTCGTTGCGCACACCCACGCTCTTAATGTCGGGGATGGCGATGAAGTACTGCCAAACCTTCTCGTTCAACCCGTTCTTCTCGAACTCCTCACGCAGGATGGCATCAGCCTCACGCAGAGCGTGGAGACGGTCGCGGGTGATAGCGCCCAGGCAACGGACACCCAGACCGGGGCCGGGGAAGGGCTGACGGTAGACCATGGCGTGGGGCAGACCCAGAGCCTCGCCCACAACTCTCACCTCATCCTTAAACAGGATGGCAAGAGGCTCCACCAGAAGGAAGTTCAAATCCTTGGGAAGACCGCCCACGTTGTGGTGAGACTTGACGGCCTTCTTGCCCTTGGCCTTCTCGATGCTCTCCAGAATGTCGGGATAAATGGTACCCTGAGCCAGGAACTCAACGCCCTCCAGCTTGCGGGCCTCCTCGGCGAAGACGTTGATGAACTCCTTGCCGATGATCTTTCTCTTGCGCTCGGGCTTGGAAACGCCCTTGAGCAGGTCGAGGAAACGGTCGGTTGCGTCTACGTAGATCAGATTGAGAGCCATACCCGAGAACAGCTCAATAACGGCCTCGGACTCATTCTTGCGCATGAGACCGTGGTTGACGTGAACGCAGTACAGCTGACTGCCGATGGCCTTGTTCAAAAGCGCGGCTACAACGGAGGAATCCACGCCGCCGGACAGGGCGAGGAGCACCTTCTTATCGCCTACCTTGGCGCGGATGGCGGCCACCTGCTCGTCAATAAAGGTATTTGCCTTCTCAAATGTGTCGATACGCTCCATGGTCTCGGGGCGAACGACGATCTGCTGCTTATTTCTGCTCATATGATCTATACCTCCATGAAATAATTTCGATTTGAAAAAGAGAATATGGAAGCAAGCTCTCCCGAAACGAGAGAGCCTGGAGTTACCAATCAGTTGGTGTAGTTATCGAAATAGCCCTGCACCAGAACCACGGGCGTACCCTTGTCGCCCGAACCGGAGGTCAAGTCGCAGAGAGAGCCGATGAGGTCGGTGAGCTGACGGGGGGTCGTTCCCTGCGCTGCCATGTTGCCAACCAGAGAGCCCTGTGCCTCCTTCTCGCGGATGGACTTGGCGATCGCCTCACGAAGCTCCTCGCCGGAGAGATCCTTATAGTCGTTGTCTGCCAGATACTTGAGCTTCAGCTCGTTGGGGGTACCGATCAGACCGTCGGTGAAGGCGGGGGAAACCACGGGGTCAGCCAGCTCCCAGATCTTACCCTTGGGATCCTTGAAGGCACCGTCGCCGTAGACCATGACCTCCACGTGCTTACCGGTAGCGGCCAGCACACGAGCCTGGATATCCAGCACCAGAGGCTTGCACTCGCGGGGGAAGAGCTTGACCTTGTCCTCGGTGGACTTGTTGGAGCCCAGCAGGCCGTACTTCTCGTTGCAACCGCTGCCGTCGATGGGGGCGTTCATGATCTCGTCCAGACCGCAAACGACCTTGGCACCGTTGGCCAGCAGGATTCTCTTGGTGCGGGCACGGGTGTGGATGTCGCAGTTGAGGACGCAATCGGTGTAGTTCAGAATGGTCTTGGCCTGATTGGCGAAAACGATCTCGCACTCGGCGCCGCACTCGCGGATGAGGTTGCCGTAGTACTCCACGTAGTCCACGCCGGTGAACTCGTGCTTGTTCTCACCGAACAGCTCGCGGTACTTCTCCAGAGAGAGAACGTCGGAGTAGGGGTTCACACCGGCCTCGTCGATCTTGTCCAGAGACACCAGCTCGTTACCTACCTCGTCGGAGGGGTAGGACAGCATGAGAACGATCTTCTTGCAGCCCATGGCTATACCGCGCAGGCAGATGGCGAAGCGGTTACGGGAAAGGATGGGGAAAATGACGCCGACGGTCTCACCGCCCAGCTTGGCGCGGACGTCGTCCGCGATGTTCTGCACCGAGCAGTAGTTGCCCTGAGCGCGGGCTACGATGGACTCGGTCAGGGAAATCACGTCACGGTCGCGGAGCTCAAAGCCCTCGGACTTAGCGGCGGCCAGCACGCTCTCGGTGACGATAGCGGCCAGATCATCGCCCTCACGGATGATGGGACAACGGATGCCCCGGGATACGGTACCGACGAGTCTTGTCTGTTCCATAATGGTATATCTCCTCAAAAATAATTTACACGGGTGGATGGGTGAACGTATGAGACGCGGGACGGCTATTCGCCCCGATAGGTCTCGGCGTATTTCCGAAGCTTGTCGTAATTCTCACCCACATGGATCACGTTGTGCTCCGCGGCCTGTAGGATATCCTCCAGATCGATGATGGTGTGAATGCGGACACCGTAATCCCGCTCGATCTCATGCTTGGCCGAGAGGGGGGAGTGGTCGCTCCTCTCCATTCGGTCCACGTAGACCACAATGTGGGAGGGATAGCGGCCGATCTCACGCTCCATCTGCTCCAGCACCCGCCGCATGGTGGCACCGGAGGACAGGGTGTCGGTGATCAGGGTAATGTCGCGGGAGACAATAGCATCCTTTTCGGAAATATAGTTCATACAGTAGTGGGAGTCCACGCCGTACCTTCTGAACAGGGTCATGCTGGTGGCGATCAGAAGGGGGATCTCCCGCTCGTTGATACCCACAAGGCAGTTGGACTCAATGCCGTGCTCGCGGATGCATTCCGCGTAGAACTCCCCCAAGCGGGATATCTGACTGCCCATGCGGTGGTAGCCGCTGTAGATATAGTAGGGGGAAACCCTGCCGTTGCTCAGGTGACGGTCCTCAAAGCGAAGCATTCCGTTATCAACCATAAAGCGAATGAAACGCTCCTTGTACGTGAGCGCATCCAGGCGGTAGCTGAACAGGTCATCCATGGTAATACCGAAATAGCGCGCGATCACGGGGAGAACCGAAACGTCGGGAACGGACAGGTGGTTTTCCCACTTGCTCACAGACTGGGCGGAGACCGAAAGGGCTTCTGCCAGCTGACTTTGCGTAATATTCTTATTTTTCCGCAGAGTCCGTATCTTTTCGCCAATCAGCATATCCAATACCTCCCGGAACGCTTACATACGTATTATACCACATATCCGGTCGGATGCAAGGTAGTCGTTGGATTATTTTTTTCAACCACCGGGTGATTTTTGAGCCGAAAGCCCGCTCCGCTTGGATGTGGGGGCTGTATGAACGTTACATTTTATTATATCAATTTTTTCGAATTTTTGCAAGAGGTTTGGCGAGAAAACTTGAAAAAAGCATCAGAATTTTTATCGTTTTTTCATCTTTCCCCTGCGGTTGAAATTCACATGAAATTGAGAAAAGAAAATTCTGCAAAAAGTCTTGACAAAGCTCTGCATTTGTGGTATAATCACGGGGTGGAAAAAACATGACCCATTAGCTCAGTCGGTAGAGCACTTGACTTTTAATCAAGGGGTCCGGGGTTCGAGTCTCCGATGGGTCACCAAAAATGAGGAGCATCAAACGATGCTCCTCATTTTTTGATTACCCGTCACGGAATCGAAACCTTCAAGCCGCAAGTACAGGTGCTCTCTGTTACTTCTTTCCTAGAGGGACACATCACGTTGGATGGTAATTTAATGTGGCCTACTTACTTAGTCCCTGCTACCAAAACAGCAGGGACTAAGTAAGTGTTGTGTTTTTGCATTAACTATCCACAGTACCCTTATCCAGGAACCTTGCTGGCATCTAACAAGTTATCTGCACCGTTAATCCCCTTAACAATTGGCCATCTATGTCCGTACTCGTTTACTTCCGAATCCCCTCCAGAATCATAGGATCCTTGATCTTTCCATCTTCAGCGAACAGAAGCACCTTGGAGATGATCTCGGCGGTCTTGGGATCCTCGTCGGCAAAGGGCAGGAATATGCGGCCTCTGTGCTGGGAGTGGACGGGCAGGACAGGGATCATAGCACCGCCCTGCTGATGGACGACACCGCTGCCCAGATGGACGGAGTAATCGGCCAGCTTGCCCTCGATGAAAGCGTGCCGTCCCTCCACGCGGACGTTGTCCAGCTTGAACAGGGGCAGAACGAAGGACAGGATGGCGGCGCGCATCTCCATGGTGGAGTGGCTGGTTTCGGGATCGACCCCGCCCGCGTGGGCAACGCTGACGGCCAGATCCACGTCCCGCATGACCTCCGAGAAGATCACGGGGGGAATGTCCGAAATTTTCAGATCCTTCCCTGTTTTCCGATCCGAGAAGCAGACCCATTCCAGGGTGGGGGCTTCTATATCGGCGGGGGAGAACCAATCGGCCATGGCGTAGATTTGGGCGACGATATTCTCCTTATAGTACACCTTTTGCAAACCGTCCTCCACGTCGGCCACCCAACGGCGGGATTTGAGAGTCGCCACCGTTTTGGCGGGTTGGATCTGGTTGCCCGCGTAGCGCAGGGAGTGGAGCATGTCCATCTCCTCGGCGGTCTTGACGTACAGCTCACGGAAGACCTGACGGTAGGGCTGGGTGATCCGATGATCGTAGAGATACTTCTGGAAATCACGCCAGCTTCCCTGTGTGTAGAGGTCGTAGGGATGGGCTATGCGAATGGGGGTATCGGGGGACAGGAGCATCACCGTACCGTCGGTGGAGGTGAGACCGCCCTCGGAGAGGAAGCCGGACACGCATCCGTCGGTCAGCACCAAATTCTTCAGCATGGGGTACACCACGGGATGCTCCGACAGAGCGGCCAGCTCGGAGAGGGTAAATACCGTCTCGTCCTCCATGGCCTCCTCCAGCATCCGTCGTGCGCGGCGGTACTGCTCGGTGAGGGTCTTTTTCAGCTCGGTCATGGCCAGTACGGTCTCATGCTTTTTGAGCTTGGCGGGGATGCTTTTCAGCTCCTTGCCGTCCTTCTCCACCGTGATCTCGGCCTTGCCGATCTCGTTCAAGGTCAGATGCAGGGTCACGCCCTCCACGTTTATGGGCTCGAGCAGTTCGCGGCTGTCGTCAATGACCTTGGTCTCCATTCGCAGAGTCAACCGCATGGCATCGGCATAGCCCGCGCAGGTGGCAAGGTTTTTGAGCGCCGTTTCGGCGGCCTTTCCCTCGGAGGCCATGCGCTGTGAGCCGAACTGACGGCTCTCCTTGCGGAATTTTTGGATGAACAGGTAACGGCGGAGCAGATCGTCCTCACCGTTCAGCGGGATGAGGGCATAGGCCATGAGCAGATCCTTGTTCCGCTTGTCGTCTATGGTAGCCTCGGTGTCCTCCACCGTGAAGCGCCCCAGCGCGGCATCGGCGTACTTGCGGGCTCTGGCGTGCTTGGCACCGTCGGCGATGTACTTGGCGGCGTCGTAGATGAGATCGAAGTCAGCCTCCCCGATGGAGTCGTAGGCCGCGCGGAACCAGGTCAGGTCAAACGCGCCCAGGTTCAGCTCGTCCTCGGACAAGGGGGTGTAACGGGCGATCATGGCCCGCTTCTTGTCGTCGAACTTCTCATTCATGTGGGCCATGAAATAGTAGCACACCGACGCGAAGGAATCCAACCCCAGATACTCACCCATCAAGGGAATCCATTCGGGGGAGAACAGGGCGGCCTCCACGAGACGCTTTTTGGGGATCTTATTGCCGGCCAGCGCAGTCCCCAGAGTCTCCGCCGTCTCACCCGCGGCGGGAATGCACACCGACAGCAGGTAGGAGAGGGAGGAGCGGCGATCCTTCCCTACGCCGTAGCCGTAGTAGGCGGTGCGATCCAGCGTATCCTTACCTAAGGAGGTGAGGATGGACACGAAATACGCTGCGCCGTAGATACGGCAGATGCCGCCCACGCCGTCGGAATAAGGTGTGGGGCTATCCCCTCGTTTCAACTCGGCGTTCACCACCACGGGGATCAGAGCGGCGTAGATCTCGGCAGTGTAGGCCAACAGGGTTCTGTCCTCCTCGGTGAGATCGCGGTTCACGTCCTTCTTCCCCACCAGACCGCAAACGTACTGCTCCGTCCAATGGCGGGCCCACTGATGCCGCTCCGACACCTGCCGTCCCTGCTCGCAGACGAAGGAGGCCACGTAGGACAGCACCTTCATGGCGTGGTCAATGGTATCGGGGCGCAGGGCAAACTCGAAGAGCTGTTCCCTTGTGATGAGCCCCCGACGGGCAGCGTACAGGTACCCGTGGATTCCCACCAGATTGACCGAGAATTCATGGTAGTAGTAGTTCCGCGACTCCGTCAGCAAGGAGCGGGAGGGAGAACGGGGGATGGACATATAGCCGGGACGCTCCGATTTCTCCATGGGCGTACAGGAAAGGGCGTTTTTGGCGTCCATGCACCGCTCGGCTGTGGCCACGGCCAGGGGGAACACCTTGTCGAGATCTTGATTCCACTCGCACTTGAGATAATTGAAGATGCAGGCAAGCTGGTTGTGGGAGAGCAGATGGGCATGGCTGTCCCGATCGGATCGCTTCCGATCGTTGTGGGTGCGGATCACCACCTCCCCATCGGGGACACATTGGATGAACCACGCCGCCAGGGCCGCGGCCAGCATGGTCATATCCTCCTTGGGAAGTGCCGACGAAAGATGGGTCAGGATCAGCTCCATGAGGGCATCGTAAGGGAGCTCCCTTCCCTTCTCAAAGCCCACGCCGAAAACCGTGCGGACGGTTGCGGCGGTCTGCTCGGTGAAGGGGGTGGAGATGCGGTAGGCGTGGAACAGAATGAGCATACGGAGAAGACGGGCATGGGTGATGCCATTCTCCTTGATCCAATCGCTCCACAGGCTCGCGAAGGGGATCTTCCCGTCCTTGTCGCACAGCGTGAATCGGATGGTTCCCAAAAGGGCGACCTCACCGTTTGAAGCCACGTACTCGTCGTTCTTGTGAGCATCAATGAGGCGGGACAGGGACATAAGATCCATGGCGGCCTGAATGGATGCCTTACAGGCCACGGCGGGAGTAACGGCCTCCTTGAGCTTTTTCAGCGCGGATTTGATGCCACCCTTATCGGTAAGCAGAGCGGGGAGCTTGGAATCGGGGAAATAGTCTCCGAAGGCCTTGGCGCACCGGGCAATATATGCCTCGTCAAACTCGGCAGGACAGTAGCGGTCGGCAGCGGTCGCAAGCCCCGCATCGGCGGCCGCATCCTCGGAAGCCTTGGGGAGCAGAGTGTCAAGAAACGTCTTTTCCTTAGAGGACAAATTGGGTCTTTCGCTCATTTCGGTGAGCATGGGCAGAAGGGTGTCGAAGATTCCCATGCGTTCCGTGTCCTTTTGGAGGGTGGAGAGCATGTCCAGCGCGGCAAAGCGGGCATCCTCCTTGGAGGCGTTCAACAGGCGAGCAAGGGTAGCCGTCAGAGCGCTGTCGTCCTGTCCCAGGATCAGCTCGGTACAATTCTTGCGGATATCGGCGGTCTTGAAGCGCAGATGTCCCTCCACAATGGCGTACTCGTCGGAGGTGAGGGTCATGCCCTTGGCCATGCCGTAGGCATCAACGCGGGTATAGGTCTCACGGTCGGCCAACGCCTCCAGAACCGTTTTGCGCTGGGTGGGCGTTCCGTGACGGCGGAGCAGAAGGGAAAAGGTGGTACGGCGGCGGTCGGCTTCCACCTCGGTGATGAGGGCGCAGGCCGCATCCTTCATGCCGTCGTCGTCGGTGAGAGCGGCTATGGTACAAATGTGGCGCGCGAAATCGGATTTGCTCACCTTGACCTCGTGCCAGGGGAACACGCAGGGAGAGTAGGTCTTCTCCTTGCCCGAAAAGCTGTTGAACAACGACCACAGCAGGGCAGAATACGCCTTGGCCTCGGCCATGGAATCAAAGAAGCCCTCCATGGAGACAGACTTGCCGAAGCGGTGGGCATCCCACAAGCGGCTCGATGCCTGATCCAAAAAGGCGGGCAGCCACACCGCCACCACGTCGGGCTTGTCGCTGTGGGTCTTCAGTACAGTCTTGGCCAGACTATGCGCCACGGGAGGATTTTCCAACTGCGCGACAAAGTAGCCCGCGACCAAAAGCTGATGGCGGGTACCGCTATGCACCGTGACTTCCATAGCCGTAACAGCCGAAGCCACGTCGGTAAAGGCCAGACTCCACAGGGCGATGTGGATGGCCATAGCGTCCTCGGAGGCCAGAGCCTCTGCCCGTTTTTCGGCGGACTCCAGACAATCCATAATGAGGCTGACGCTCTTTTGGCTGATGCGCTCCAGATCTCGGGTCTCCTCGGTCATAACACCCAACCAAACGCCCACGGCACGCTTGACCGCCGAGAAACGAATGAGGCCGTTGTCCGAAATCACCCGCAGGATGGTCATAAAAGCCTCGGGAGTGCCGCAATCGGCGTTTTCGCAAATGGCTTGGCGCAGACCCTCCTGCAATTTGGCGGCCAGCAACAGCTTGCCCATCAGCTCGTGGAGATCGGCGCGGTGGGATTTCATCACGCCCCGAATGAGCCCCAAGGTCACGCTCCCCATGCCGTTCTCCTCGGTCAGAATACGGGCAACGGCCTCGGACAGGGCGGTATCCCCGTGATCCAGCCCGTAAGAAATCTGCCATTCGTTGTAGCCCGGAGTACGCCAAGCCATTTCATCCAAGTAGGCGGCCACGTCCTCGGGTATATCGCCGTTCAACACAGACAGGGGAGCCATATCGGGCATCCATTCCATGGAAAAGCTGCGGAGCATATTCCGCACTGCGTCGGCGTAGGCCGTCGGATCATTTGAGCGGAAGGGACGGCGGGTATAGGAATTGGTGTAGGGGATCTCGCGGATGTGATCCGCCCAGTAGAGGATGGCCTCGGTATCCCGCTCGTGGAACATGGTGCCAAAGGCGGGCTTCATGCGTTCACCGATCCATGCGGAAAGGGGAACATCAGAGCGAAGAGCTTCCTCCAGCGCGGTATCGGTTCGCGAAGCCCCCGTAGGGTAGTGCATGGCGGACAGGAACACGTACAAGTCCTCTCCCAGAAGCTTGCGGTGACGTTCCCCCTTCTTACGGAGCATGTCCGAGTATTCCTTGGCCATAGCCCCTCTGCGGGCCCGTTCCTCTTGACTGATCTTGCGTTCTTCCATGTTCAGACTCCTTTCGTTACCACATCCGCCCCGTAAGGAAAGTGAGGCGAATAAAGGTAAGGGTAGCTCCCTCGGGGAGGGCAAGGGGGGCATTCAGCGTAGTCAGCTCGGAATCCTCCCAAAAGATACGGACGATACCGTCCTCCACAGCCTGCAACGCGGTTGCGGTAGCCTCTTGCAGGTTGATCTCCTTGTCGTTATAGTGGACACCGAAGGCGAATTTTCCGATGGCCTCCATGCCCGCGTATTCCTCGTCGGTCAGGGGGGTGGGATTCTGCGATTCCTTGGCTCTGTTGCGGTAGGCGGCCACGCAGGCCTCCACGCACAGCGCAATCAGATCCCGCAGGGTATGAGGTGTGGCGGACAGCTCCAGGGGGTGTGCCTTCACCCGCTTATGCAGGTGGGACGGATCCTTGATCATAACGTTGACGGTCATATGGGTCTCCTTTTGTGGCGGCAGAAAAAGCATTCTCGTTCCTTGCCGTTGTCGGTATACATACAGGCTCATTATACCATGAAACGTAAAAAAAAGCAAGTGATCGCGGGGAATTGGCCATCGGCTTTATCCCCCGCGTCACACCTTATGAAACAATTTCCCTGAACAAATCAGAGCCATCGGCTTACCCAATGGCTCTGCGTATAGTGGAATATCAAGTGTTCGATGGCCGCGTACAGCGCCGTAATTCCGCGCGCATCTTCGATCCAATGAAGCGTATCCGATTACTGAATATCCTCGGGCTTGGTCTCCAGCTTCAGCGGATAATCGCCCAGATGCTCCATCTTGAAGCCGTTTGCCTTGTAGGTCTCGTAATCAAAGGCATCCAGCTCGTCCATGGCCAGCTTGTGGAACTCGTAGAAGTTGTACCACCACTCATAGCCGGAGCCCAACTCGGCGTTCAGGTAAGCGTCGGCAATGTCACAGCCCATTTGGGGAGCTACGTAGAACGCGCCCATAGCCAGAACGTTGACACCGTTGCCCGTGATGGCGCGAAGGGCGGCGGGAACGGACTCCACCACACCCGCATGGATTCCGGGGCACTTGCTGGCGGCGATGTGGATACCCATACCGGTGCCGCAGAACAGCAGAGCTCTCTCAAAGTTCCCCTCGGACACCTGGGCGGCTACGCGCAGACCGACTCTGTGGAACATATTCTCCGTGTCCTCCACGGTGGGATCGGTCACACCCAGATCGGTGATCTTCCAGCCCTTGGCGCGAAGATGGGCGCAAACGGCCTCCTTCAGAGGATAGCCCGCGAAATCAGCGCCAACCACTAAATACTTATCCTTAACAGTTTTCATGTTTCATTTCTCCTAACATCAAAATTTGAGCGGTACAGATCCATCCCTACCACCCTTATTGTAACATACTTTCTTCTCAAATGCAAGAGGTATTCTTGCATTTGGATCGTTTCTTTTTGCTTTTTTTGCTCCCTCATGCCATACTCCAATTACGCATCACAGATTGACAAGTTCCCTCCTTTGTGGTATAATAGGGCTCAGCAATCTGTCGGAGGCATTTGGCTTCCGCACGTTTACATCACTGCGCACGAGGTCAGCATGAATACAAAAAAACTCATCGGCAATAAAGCCTTTTACAAGATGGTTCTGGGCATTACCATTCCCATCATCATACAGAACGGCATCACCAATTTCGTCAACCTTCTGGATAACGTCATGGTGGGGCGGTTGGGCACCGAACAGCTTTCGGGCGTCGGCATCGCCAATCAGCTCATTTTCGTTTTCACCCTCTGCATCTTCGGCGGTCTATCCGGCGCGGGCATCTTCACCGCCCAATTCTTCGGAAAAGGCGATGAGGAAGGACTCCGCTACTCGGTACGTTTCAAGTTCTACACCGTCCTTCTGATCATGACGGTGGGCGGCGTGATCTTGATCCCCTTCGGCGATGATCTGATCACCCTCTTCCTCAATGAGGGCGACACCACGGGCGATGTACAGCTCACCCTGGAATACGGACGGGAATACCTGCGGATCGCGCTGATCGCCCTGATCCCCATGTCCCTCACCCAGATCTATGCCAATACCCTGCGTGAAACGGGATTGACCGTCCCCCCCATGATTGCCTCCGTGACGGCGGTGTGCACCAATGCCCTGTGCAACTGGCTCCTCATCTTCGGCGTTGGCCCCTTCCCTGCTCTGGGCGTGGTTGGCGCGGCCTGGGGTACCCTCATTGCCCGTATTCTGGAGCTGGCCATCGTGGTGATCTGGAGTCACGCCCATCCCACCCGCGCCACCTTCACGGTGGGGCTCTTCCGCTCCCTGCGCATTCCCGGAAAACTGGTAGGGCAGATCACCCTCAAGACACTTCCCCTCATGGCCAACGAATTCCTATGGTCCTTGGGCATGACGGTGCTGAATCAGTGCTATTCCACCCGAGGCCTTGTGGCGGTGGCGGCGGTGAACATTGCCGTTACCGTAGCCAACGTGTTCAACATCGTGTTCCTGTCCATGGGCTCGGCGGTGGCCATCATAGTAGGCAACCAACTGGGCGCGGGGCAGATCGAGGAGGCCAAGGATACCGACCGCAAGATCATCGCCTTCTCCTGTGTTCTTTGTGCGGCCATCGGTGTCGCCATGGCGGCCATGGCACCCCTGTTCACCATGATCTACAACGTCACCGATGCCGTCAAGGATCTGGCCGCCGTCATGATCGTGATTCACGCCGTCATGATGCCCTTCAGCTCCTTTGCCCACAACTGCTACTTCACCCTCCGCTCGGGAGGCCGCACCTTCATCACCTTCCTCTTTGACTCCGCATACGTCTGGACGGTCAGCGTCCCTATGGGGCTGCTCCTCTCCCGTCTCACGGGGCTGGATATCATTCCCCTGTTCATCATCTGCAACAGCGTGGAGCTGGGCAAGTGTGTCATCGGTTTCTTCATGCTAAGGTCGGGGAAGTGGGCGAACAAGCTGGTTTGAGTCATACCGAATGAAACAGACCGATTCCCGATTTCACATTAGAATACCAAGCTCATACAGAACCTACAAATCCCAAGGGAGGAAGTTTTCTTATGTCACAGTACAGCGAGGGACTGTATTTTTCCCAAAAACCGAATGGCACCTACGCCGTCACCGGAATCGGCTCCTGTGAGGACTTGGATCTCCGCATACCTCCGATCACCCCGGAGGGCGGCCGCGTTACGGAAATTGCCGAGGACGCCTTCCGCGATCAAGAAGATGAATTCTTTTCCGACGAAGGATTCTGCTTCCTCTCCGTCACCATCCCCGACAGCGTGACCTCCATTGGCGACAGCGCCTTCATGGGGTGCACCTCTCTCCTCACGGTGACCATTCCCGACAGCGTAACGTCGATCGGAGAATATGCATTCGCCGATTGCTCCGCGCTGACCTCCGTCAGCCTTCCCAACGGCTTGACCGCGATCCGTGAGAATACCTTCGGAGGCTGTGACGGCCTGACCTCCGTCACGCTGCCCAACAGCTTGACCTACATCGGAGTCGAAGCCTTCAGCGATTGTACAAGCCTCACCTCCATCATCATTCCCGACGGCGTGACGAGCATCGAAAAGCTTGCGTTTGAAAACTGTACCCGGCTTGCGTCGGTCTCCTTACCCGATAGCCTCATCAGCATCGGAAACGGCGCGTTCGCCGGATGTACTTCCCTTACCTCAGTCACTATCCCCAGCGGCGTGGCCACAATCGGTGAACCGGGTCAGTTCGGACGTAGCGGTTTCCGCATCTTTTCCGGCTGCTCCGACCTCACGTCCATCGAGGTTGACGCGGACAATTCTACGTACTACAGCCAAAACAATTGTGTCATAGAGAGAAAAACAAAGCGGTTGATTATGGGGCTCGCAACAAGCCGCATCCCCGAGGACGTGGTCTCCATCGGAGATTACGCCTTCGAAGGTTGTGTAGGCCTCTCCTTAGCAGACATTCCCCACGGCGTAACCGAAGTTGGGCATCGCGCCTTCTTTGCATGTACCGATCTCACCTCGGTCACCATTCCCGACAGCGTGACCAAAATCGGATGTCAAGCCTTTTTCGAGTGCAAAAATCTTACTTCGGTCATCCTTCCCGATAGTGTGACCGCGCTTGGAGATCTTTCATTTGGCTACTGCGGCAATCTCACCTCCATCACGCTTTCCAACCGCGTAACCTCCATTGGACGGGGTACCTTTGCCCACTGCGAAAGCCTCACGTCGGTCTCCATTCCCGACGGGGTGATAACGATTGGCCGCGAAGCCTTTGAAAATTGTGCCGGTCTCACCTCCATAACCCTGCCCGACAGCATAACCGCGATCGACGACCACGCCTTCTCTCTTTGCAAAAGCCTCACCTCGCTCACCCTTCCGGGATGTATCAAGGAAATTGGAGAAAACGCCTTCTTCGGCTGCTCCGGCCTCACCTCGATCACCATTCCCGACAACGTGACCACCATGCGCCCGGGTGCCTTCTGGTATTGTACCGGCCTCCGTTCCGTCTCCATTCCAAACAGCGTAACCTGCATTGAGCCCACAACCTTCCACAGCTGCACGAGCCTCACAACCATCTGCATTCCGAACAGCGTAAGGTCTATTCACAGACTTGCCTTCTTAGGTTGTACAGACCTCACCTCGGTCATTATTCCCGACAGCGTGACCTCCATGGGCGATTGGGTCTTTAAGAATTGCCCCAACCTCACCATCTACTGCGCTCATCCCCAGCGCCCCGACGGCTGGGACGAGGATTGGAACGTCTCCGATTGTCCCATCGTTTGGAACTACAAAATCTGACCCCCAAGGAGACCCCTCGCCGGGTCTCCTTTTCCGATTCAGACAATTACACAATAGTGTAAATTGCTGTTTATCGGTGCGAAGGGGCACGGCCTCCGGCGGCTTAGAACCTTTTTGAAAAAAGGTTCTAAGAACTCCAAAAACTTTTAAAAAGCA
>JAZOOM010000062.1:0-11294 GCA_045655025.1 Eubacteriales bacterium
GGCCTCCGACTTCGCTTTGACGCGGGCGGCGGCCCCTTCGCGGGCTCGCCCAACGAGGTCTACATCGTAGACGTCTTCAACCCCGCCGATTACAAGACGGGCGCCTCGGGTCAGGCCGAGATCAAGCTCATTGCCCCCGACGATCCCATCCGCAAGGACAGCGCCTTCCCCGTGTCCAATACCGGCCATTTCCTGGCAGGCTGGTACACCGAGCGGACTCTCCGCGTGGATGCGAATGGTCAGCCTTTGGATGAGTATGGCCAGCCCACTGCTCAGTCCGGCCGTCCTCAGGGCTACACCTACAGCGGCAAGTGGGATTTCGCCACCGACAGACTCTCCGTGAATACGAGCGGAGATCAGAGCTCTGCCGACAATGAAATCACCCTCTACGCCGCCTGGGTTCCTTACTTCAATTTCGAGTTCTACGCCGAGCAGGCTGACGGCTCCTTCACCCTGATGGAGACCAAGCAGCTGGTCACCGTTGACCTGCCTCAGTGGAACCTCAAAACGGGTAAGCTGGACATGAAGGATTTCCCCGCTCCCGAGGGCATGACCTTTGTGGCGGCCTATCTGGATGCCGACAAGACGGTCCCCGCCGAGGAGAAGATCAGCGGCAACGTGGACTACGCCACCGGCACCGTGGAGAGCGACGGTACCATCCGCCTCTACACTACCTGGGTCGAGGGTACCTGGTTCCGCATCTCCACCCCCAGGCAGTTCTACGACAACGCCCGCGTCGGCGGCAGCTACTACATCGAGGCCGATCTGGACTTCTCGAACGCTCTGTGGCCTACCGTCCTGTCTACCGGTGAGTTCACCGGCACCATCGTGGGTAACGGCCACACCATCTCGGGTGTGACCGTGTTGCAGGGCGACAATTCCAAGATCAACGGCGGTCTCTTCGGTGTGCTGAGCGGATCCTCCTCTGTGTCGGATCTCCGATTCGAGAACGTGACCTTCCGCATTGTGGCGGGCTCCCGTATGCAGGGTACCAACTACGGTCTGCTGGCCGGAACTATCCACGACGGCGCGACGCTTCAGAACGTGACGGTTACCGGTACCATCGAGGTGGGCAAGAATTGCTACCGCCCCGGTGACTACAACATTGGCCTTCTCTTCGGAGCCGGTCAAATGGAGGGGATGGATATGAGCGGCATCACCGTTACCGTGGAAGACCCCGAGAACAACACCGCCCGCGTGGAGGTGGATCCCGTAACGGGTGAGGTCACCCTGACCTTTGAGGAATGATTCCGCTCCAAGGATCCCGTTCTGTATTTTAATTAGAGAGGATATAAAGAAACCATGAGTAAGAAAATTCTTTCGCTGATCCTGGCGCTGACCATGTGCTTGGGCTCGGTTGCCATCTTTGCCTCCTGCGGAGGCAAGGGGAACGGCAAGCCCGACGCGCTGGTCATCATGACCGAGGAGCTGGACGGTCTGTTCAATCCCTTCTACTCCACCACCGCCGCCGACGGTACCATCGTGTCCATGACCCAGATCGGTATGCTGGGCACCGACTACGTAAACGGTGAGGTGGTCGTGGCCTGCGGCGACGAGCACGCCGTGGCGGTTAAGGACTACGACGTGGTCTACGACAGCGCCACCGACAACACCACCTACACCTTCGTCATCAAGAACGGCATCACCTTCTCGGATGGCAAGCCCCTGACCATCAACGACGTTCTGTTCAACCTGTACGTCTACCTGGATCCCGTGTACACCGGATCCTCCACCATGTACTCCACCGACATTCTGGGTCTCCGTGACTACCGCACCCAGACCCTGTCCTCGGGAGACAGCAACGACGACGATCGGATCTCCCAGCAGGCATCCGATCGCGCGACCAACCGCATCAACGAGCTGATCAACCTCTACAAGCAGGTGGGTCAGACCCCTACCCAGGGCAGCTACAGCGCCACCTACGATCAGATGGTCGCCGCCATCCAGTCCCACAGCCTTTCCGGCGGCTACAGGGAGGCCATCTCCAACGATCCCTCCGAGGTGACCGTGGACAACCTGCTGGCCGACTACGAGCTGACCCTTAAGTACTTCCGCGAGGAGCTCAACACCGACTACGTCTCCGCCAAGGAGGCCTACCTGGAGGAGCCCTACAAGTCCACCGGTGAGTTCGATGAGATCACCTCCTTCATGTACGCCGAGGGCTACGTCACCATCGAGTACGAGAAGGACGAGAACAACAAGGATATCAAGTCCCGGATCAAGAAGGTCACCCGTCAGTACAACACCGCCGTGGTCACCGACAAGGAATCCGCCATCAAGTACGTCTACGACTCCAAGGTGGAGCAGGAGCTGCACATGATCCTCATGTACTGGGCTACCGCTCAGAAGCTGGCCACCGGCTACACCGCCGCCGCTAAGGAGGTCATTCTCCGCGCCAACATGAAGGACGGCCAGCTGGCTGTTCCCAACATCTCGGGTATCGTCTCCCTGGGTCACACCACCGACGTGACCACCGTGACCGCGAAGAACGGCACCTACAACGTGGCTCACGACCACAACACCGACGGCACTCCCGTCAACGCCGAGGAGTACGACGTGCTGCAGATCACCATCAAGGGCACCGACCCCAAGGCTATCTGGAACTTCGCCTTCTCCGTCGCTCCCCAGCACTACTACGCTGAGGGCTACACCGTGGATATTCCCAACAATCAGTTCGGCGTGGAGTACGGCTCCTACGAGTTCATGACCACCGTCATCCAGTCTCCCCGTAACGTCAAGGTGCCCATGGGCGCGGGCGCTTACGTGGCCACCGACGCCAACCACAACGACAACCCCGAGGGTACGGCCTTCTTCAGCAACAACGTGGTCTACTTCAAGGCCAATCCCAACTTCCTCATGGGCGCACCCAAGATCGAGAAGCTCCGCTACCAGGTGGTCTCCTCCTCCAACGCCCTGAACGTGCTGGAGAGCGGCTCCGTCCACTTCGTGACCCCCCAGTTCACCCAGAACAACATCGACAAGCTGAACGGCATGGCCTCCAAGGGCATTGAGAAGACCTCCACCCGTCAGCTGGGCTACGGTTACATCGGTATCAACGCCGGTAAGGTGCCCGACATCAACATCCGTAAGGCTATTATGGCCGCCATGGATACCAGTCTGGCTCTGTCCTACTACTCCACCGGTACCGCCGAGACCATCTACTGGCCCATGTCCACCGTGTCCTGGGCATACCCCAAGGACGAGAGCGGCAACAACAGCCGTGACAACCTCCACAGCGACTACATCGCCATCAACTGGAACCGCGAGGATGCCAAGGCGGCCATCAAGTCCTTCATGGAGGCCGCAGGCGTGTCCGCCGGGGATAACGCCCTGTCCATCAAGTTCACCATCGCAGGCTCCAACCTGACCGATCACCCCACCTACCAGACCTTCCAGAACGCCGCCGATCTGCTCAACGAGTGCGGCTGGGATATCGAGGTGGTGCCCGACACCCAGGCTCTGACCAAGCTCTCCACCGGCTCTCTGGCCGTGTGGGCCGCCGCTTGGGGCTCCACCATCGACCCCGATATGTATCAGGTCTACCACAAGAACTCCACCGCTACCTCTACGCTGGCATGGGGCTATCGCGAGATCCTCGCCTCCCCCGCCCTGTACCAGTATGAGAACGCCATCCTGAACGACCTCTCCGCCGTCATCGACGAGGCACGCGAGACCGACGATCAGGCCACCCGCTCCTACCTCTACAAGCAGGCCATGGGCTACGTTCTGGATCTGGCCGTGGAGATGCCCGTTTACCAGCGTGACGTTCTGTACGCCTACAACGCCAACGTCATCAAGTCCTCCTCTCTGCCTCAGGAGATCAACCCCTACACCTCTCCTCTGGACAAGATCTGGCTCATCGAGTTTGCGGACTGAGTGATAAGATAACGGCCAAGGGATATTCAAATAGCATTTTATCGAACAGAAGTCCGATAAACTGCTAATGAATAATGAAGTCGCCGCAAGCGGCTAATGAATAATGAATAATTTCGGTTGAAATCCTACGGATTTCTCCATTGATTTGATATAAAATGCGGGAAACCGAAGGTTTCCTTCCACAATTATTCATTATTCATCATTCATTATTCATTATTGAGTTATATAAGCTTGTTCCATACGCATGACAAATCCATAAAATAAGGTGTCATTATGTTAAAGTATATTTTGAAACGTCTTGGACTGGCGGTGCTCATTCTGCTGGGCGTATCTCTCATCATTTACGTTCTGGTCAGATGCATGCCCGTCAGCTTCATCGAGGGTAAGATCGCTGAAATGAACCAAGGCGGTGCCACCATCCCTGAGGAGACCGTGGAGAGCATGAAAAAGCTCTACGGTCTGGAGGATGACAGCTTCGTAGGTATCCTTAAGGGCTACGTCAACTGGCTGGGTAAGCTGGTGCAGTTCGATTTCGGTACCTCCTTCAAGTACGGAGCTCCCGTGATCGACGTCATCCGCGACCACATGGGCGTGTCCTTCGCCATCGCCTTCGTGGCGGTGATTTTGGAATTCCTCATCGCCATCCCCTTGGGCATTACCGCCGCTACCCATCAGTATTCCGCCCGCGACTACGTGGTGACCATTCTGGTCATGATCGGTATCTCTCTCCCCGCCTTCTTCTTCGGACAGGTTCTGAAGGATCTGTTCGCCAATAAGCTGGGCTGGTTCCCCCCGTCGGGTATGACCGACGCGTCCCAGTCCTATACGGGGATTTCCCTGATTCTGGACTACCTCAGGCACATGTTCATTCCCGTTCTGACGGTGGTGATCCTAAGCATCGGCGGACGCATGAGAATGACCCGTACCAACATGCTGGAGGTGCTCAGCTCGGATTACATCCGTACCGCCCGCGCCAAGGGTCTCGGGGAAGGGAAGGTCATCTACAAGCACGCCTTCCGCAATACCATGATCCCTCTGGTCACCTCTCTGGCAGGTCTTCTGCCCTCCCTGTTCTCGGGTGCCATCATCACCGAGCAGGTCTTCGACCTCCCCGGTATCGGTAACGTTGCTTATAAAGCGATGATCGTGGCCGACATTCCCTTCATCATGGGCTACAATATGTTCTTAGCACTCCTCAGCGTGCTGGGCGTTTTGCTGGCCGATCTGATGTACGCGGTGGTGGATCCCCGCGTCAAGCTCACCTAATACGGCAGGAGGTAATTGATTATGGAAGAAAATAAGAATCAATCCCTGGGTGCCGTATCCGAGGAGGCCGAGGCAAGGGTACAGGATACCGCCGATACCGACGAGCCTCTGGACAAGAACGTCCGTCTCATGTCTCCCACCCGCATGGTGCTCCGCCGCTTCTTCCGCTCCAAGCTGAGCGTGGCGGGGATCATCATGATCGTGGCTCTGTTCCTGTTCTGCTGGGTGGGCCCCGTGGTCTACACCCAGTGGGGAGAGACCACCCAGGACAAGTCGGGCAAGGTGGAATACACGAAACAGCCCGTAACCATGATGGTGGACGGCAAGGAAGTGACCTTCTACCAGGTGGTGGAGACCAACAAGACCATCAATTCTCTGGCCAAGCCCGACAAGAATCACATTCTGGGCACCGACAAGGACGGCCGTGACGTGTTCACCCGTCTCATGTACGGCGGCCGCATCTCCCTGACCGTCAGCTTCATCGCCGTCTTTGCCATCACCCTCTTCGGCGTGGTGCTGGGCGGTATCTCGGGCTACTTCGGCGGAGCGGTGGACGGTGTCATCATGAGAATCTGCGATATTCTCATGTGCCTCCCCGGCTTCCCCATCCTGCTCATCATCGGTACGCTGCTGGATTCCATGGGCGTGCCCTCCCAGCTTCGCATCTACTACCTCATGGCCTACCTCACCCTGTTCTCCTGGCCGGGAACGGCGAGACTGGTGCGGGGTCAGATCCTGTCCCTCCGCGAGCAGGAGTACATGGTGGCCGCCGAGGCTATGGGTTATTCCACGCCCCGTAAGATCTTCAAGCATCTGGTTCCCAACGTCATGCCCCAGCTCACCGTCGCCATGACCCTGTCTCTGGGCAGCATGATCCTCTACGAGGCCTCCCTGTCCTACCTGAACATGGGTGTCCGCGCTCCCTACGCCGCGTGGGGTACCATGATCAACATCGTGGCCGAGGATCAGTACATTCTGGAGAACTTCTTCAACGTCTGGGGCCCTCCCGGAATCTGCATCATTCTGGCGGTGCTGGGCTTCAACTTCGTGGGCGACGGCCTGCGGGACGCCCTCGACCCCAAAATGAGGCGCTAAAGCGGTAAGGAGGAATCATCATGGCAGAACAGAAACATTCCCATTACCTCTCGGGTAAAGAGGTACGCGCCATTGCCAAGGAGAACCGCAAGATCATGAACGCCTTGGAAAAGCGCAAGCACAGACGGGCGGATGAATCCGAGTTTACCACCGAGATGAAGGATCCCGCCAACATTCTGGAGATCGACGGCCTCCATACCTATTTCTTCACCGATCAGGGCGTGGTCAAGGCCGTGAACGGCGTGTCCTTCAACGTCCCCAAGAACGCCACCGTGGGCGTGGTGGGGGAGTCGGGCTGCGGTAAGTCCGTCACCTCCATGTCGGTCATGCAGCTGCTCCAGGGCCCTCAGGGACAGATCGTCGAGGGCTCCATCCGCTTCAATTCCCACGATTTCAAGCGGGACGGGCGGGGCAACCTCATCCCCACGGGGGAGGAGGACGAGTACGGCACCCCCCTCTACGAGATGGAGGATAAGGTATTCGATATCGCCAACATGCCCATCCATGAGATCCATCGGATCCGCGGCCGCCAGATCGCCATGATCTTCCAGGAGCCCATGACCTCCCTGAACCCCGTGTTCACCATCGGCGATCAGCTGGATGAGGTCACCTTCATCCACGTCCCCGGTGCCACCAAGGAGATGGCGCAGGCTCGCTCCATGGAAATGCTCTCTCTGGTGGGCATCGCCGCCCCCGAGCGGGTCTACAAGGCGTTCCCCCACGAACTGTCGGGCGGTATGCGCCAGCGTGTCATGATCTCCATGGCTTTGGCCTGCAACCCCCGCCTCATCATCGCCGACGAGCCCACCACGGCTCTGGACGTGACCATTCAGGCGCAGATTCTGGATCTGCTTCGGGATCTGAAGGACAAGATGGACGGCTCCATCCTGCTCATCACCCACGATCTGGGTATCATCGCGGAAATGGCCGACTACGTGGTGGTCATGTACGCGGGACGGGTCATTGAGCAGGGCACGGTACAGGAGATCTTCCACGATCCCCGCCACCCCTACACCATTGGTCTGCAAAAGTCCAAGCCCACCATGGACTCGGATTCCGAGACCCTGTTCAACATCCCCGGCAACGTGCCCAACCCCGTGAATATGCCGAACCACTGCTACTTCAAGGAGCGTTGCGACCGTTGCATCGAGACCTGCGGTGGGGACTACCCCTGCATGAGACAGGTCAGCCCCACCCACTTTGTGGCCTGCCACCTGTACGGAGAGGAGGAGAACCATGGCTGATACCAAGAATCCCAAGATCGAGACAGCGGAAATCCCCTCCGAGCGCCAGCCCCTTCTGGAGGTGCGCAACCTCCGCAAGGCCTTCCCCATCAAGAAATCCATGACGGGCAAGGTACAGCAGGAGCTCATCGCCGTGGACGACGTGTCCTTCCAGCTCTACCCCGGCGAGACCCTGGGTATCGGGGGGGAGTCGGGCTGGGGTAAGACCACCATGGGTCGCACCATCCTGAAGCTCCACCCCTCCAGCGGCGGCCGTATCATCTACGACGGCAAGGACATTACCGACTACTCCAAGACTCAGATGCGCTCCCTGCGCACCGAGATGCAGATCATCTTCCAGGATCCCTACTCCTCCCTGCCGCCCCGCGCCACCGTGGGTGACATTCTCTCCGAGCCTGTGAAGGTGCACAGAATCGTGCCTCCCTCTCAGGTCAAGGAGTACGTCATCGACCTCATGGAGCAGTGCGGTCTGCGGGACTACTACTACGAGCGTTACCCCCACGAGTTTTCGGGCGGTCAGCGTCAGAGAATCTGCATCGCCCGCGCCCTGTCCGTCAACCCCAAGCTGGTGGTTTGCGACGAGCCCGTGTCGGCGCTGGACGTGTCCATTCAGGCGCAGATCATCAACCTACTCAAAAAGCTCCAGAAGGAGCGTAACCTTACCTACCTGTTCATTTCCCACGACCTGTCGGTGGTCAAGTTCATCTCCGACAAGATCGGTGTCATGTATCTGGGGAACATGGTGGAGTTCGGAAACAAGAAGGACATCTTCGGAAACCCCCTCCACCCCTACACGAGAGCCCTCTTCTCGGCCATCCCCAATCCCGATCCCGACAAGAAAATGGAGCGCATCGTGCTGAAGGGGGATATCCCCTCTCCCGCGAGTCCCCCTGCGGGCTGCCGCTTCCATACCCGTTGCCCCGAGGCCTGCGAGGGGTGCGGCACCGAGGTTCCCACCTACCGCGAGGTAGAGCCCGGGCACTTCGTGGCCTGCCATAAGGTCAAGTAAGCCATGGGAAAGGATCGGAAGCCACCCAAAAAGAAGAAGGAAAGGATCGTCTACATCGACGACGGCTCCACCATTGCCGACATGTCGGGGGTGAAGGGGAACGTCCCCCTCCGCCGCCCCGTCAGACCCTCCTACGGAAAGCAAAAGCCCCAACCCACCACCCGCATGGGGCAGGCGTGGGAGACCTACAAGGCCGCTGTGCGCGCCATGGTGGGGCCCATGCTGGTGACGCTGGGGGCGGTGTCGGTCGTGTTCTTCTTTATTTGGATTATTTTGGGATTTTTTGCGTGAAGGAAATGAATAATGAATAATGAAGTCGCCGCAAGCGGCTAATGAATAATTTCGGTTGAAATCCTTCGGATTTCTCCATTATTTGATAAAAATGCGGGAAACCGAAGGTTTCCATCCTTCATTATTCATTATTCAATATTCATTCTTCATTAAATCTGAACCCCTCCCCTAACATATCAGAAAGGAAACGCTTAACATGAAACTTTCCATCAGACTCGCCTCCCTCCTCCTCTGCCTGGCCATGCTCATGGGTCTGGGCAGTATGTCCGCTTGGTCGGCGCAGGCCGCCACCGTTACCGGTGCCGTCAAGGTTGACTCCGAGAACATCACCGTCAAGGGCACCGACACCGGCGTGACCCTGACCCAGATGCTTCTGGAGAAGGGCTCCAAGTACAGCACCGCCGCCGACGGCCTTTTGAACGTCATTGAGTTCAACCTGTCCGATAAGGTCACCATGGCCGTCCTCAACGGCGGTGCCTATACCTGGACGAAGGACACCATGGGCAACAACGCCGTGGCCTACAACAACAGCCATGCCGACGGCACCGTCATCGCCGCCATCAACGGCGATCCCTGGATCGTCTACCACTCCGACTACGACGGCGACGGTAAGAAGGCCACAGGCCCTGCCGTCAAGCACGTCAGCGTTTCCCGCGGCACCATGATCATCGGCGGTGAGCTGTGGGCCTCCCACCAGATCGACGACGAGAACAATCTGGCCCGCGACGATAACGTGGAGCGCGGTACCGGTGCTTCCCGCGGCCCCGTCTTCGCCATCAAGGCCGACGGCACCGCCATGATCGGCCAGCCCACCATCAACGTAGCCATCAAGAACACCACCACCAATACCAATGTAACGGGCAACGGCATCAACCGCCTCCCCGCTCCCAACTCCGTCATCCTCTACAACCAGCGTTGCGGCACCGAGTCCTTCGCCTTTGAGGATGCCTACGAGATCTACCTGGAGTGCGCCGACTCCGCCTTCCGCATCGGCAAGGAGACCACGGGTAAGGTAACCGCCATCTTCAAGAGCGGCGACACCGCCACCCGTCCCGCCATCACCGAGAAGACCGTGGTCATCTCCGCCCGCGGTACCGCTGTCAACCGTGTGACTGATAAGTTCAAGGTTGGCGATTCCGTTACCGTCACCCCCAACGTCACCGCCGACTCCATGACCTCCACCCAAAAGGCTGACTGGGCAGGCGTCACCGAGGCCATGGCAGGCTTCTTCACCCTCGTGCAGAAGGGCAACCCGACCGGTCAGCCCGGCAACAACACCCACTACCCCTGCACCATCCTGGGTCTGAAGAAGGACGGCACCGTGGTCATGATCTCCACCACCGCCACCGTGGACGGTACCCGTAACGCCTGCAAGATGACCAACCTCCCCGCCATGTGCAAGGAGCTGGGTCTGCACACCGCCATCCTCATGGACGGCGGCGGATCCACCACCATGGTCACCCTGTCGGGCAGTAACTACGTCCGCCGCTCCTCCGCCGTGGACGGTGCCAATAACGTCCGCTCCGTCATTCACGGTATGGGCATCGTGTACAAGGGCGTGGATCTGAACGTCACCAACGCCGAGACCAAGGGAACCGTGTTCCTGTCGGGTCTGGGTCTGGTCTCCCCCGAGATCCCCGACACCGACGGGGCAGACTTGAAGGTGGAGCCCTCCTACGCCTACGGCTATCTGGCGCAGGTGGAGGCCATCAACGGCGAGGCCTACACCGATCTGATCGGCAAGCGTGATCCCGCCTACTCCTCCTCCCTGTCCGCCGAGGAGAAGCTGGCCGCTATCCAGCCTGCCGTGCTGTCCTCCGCCATGCTGACCCGGGAGAACACTCTGGTGCTGGACGGCTGGGCACAGGTCAACGGCGGTCAGGGCAAGCACTACTGGTCCATCGACAAGCTCCACTGGTACGAGTGCACCGGCGCTACCTTCTCCGACGTGGATCAGTCCATTCTGGACAAGGCCACCAGCGAGGGCAACATGAAGGCCCCCTCCGCCGAGAACGGCCGCTACGCAGGTCTGACCGTGGATCTCTCGCAGGAGGAGGGTGAGGAGTTCACCCTGTACCTGGCCGTGGCCGCCGCGGGCAACGCCGAGAAGCTCCTCCACTACCTGACCGTGGAGAAGCTCATCCGCTACACCGAGGCCACCGAGCCCGAGACCGAGGCTCCCACCGAGCCCGAGGAGACCACCGCTGAGGAGACCGCCGAGGAGACCACCGAGCCCGAGACCACCGAGGCACCCACCGAAACCGAGACCGAGGCCCCCACCACGGCTCCCGCCGAGGAGACCACCCCCGAGGCCAAGGGCGGTTGCGGTTCCGTGGTGACCGTATCTGCCGGCGTTCTGCTGACAGCGATCGCCGCCGCGGTTGCTCTTTGCAGGAAGAGAGACTGATACCGTTCATTGGATATTTCCGCGCCCTGTGAAAACGGGGCGCAGTTTTTTTGTTTGGGACCTGGCGAAATGGTGGATTTCACTAAAAAACCGCCCTGCACCGCTG
>JAZOOM010000063.1:0-5328 GCA_045655025.1 Eubacteriales bacterium
CTCGTTCACCGTAAAAATGATTGAGCTTTTTGCTTTTTAGCGAGATACCCCTTCGGGGTGCGATATGCCTTGCGGCACGATATACCGCTCGGGGTGAAACCCTCGCGGTACGATATGCGCCCTTACGGGCGCGTGAATCTCCCCGACAAACCCAAATTTGAAAGGATTCGGAGTTATTTCGGTGGTATTTTCAGGTCATCAAAGGCAACGGAGCAATGGTGCGTTCGCATGCCTACCATGCCTTGCGTGTATGGCTCGGGGTCGGTGTAGTCCACGTACAGCTTTCCGTCTACGTACACGAGAATACGTGCGCCTTCGCATACGACCTTGAGGCAGTAGCTCTTATTGGCTTGGAAGCTTCCGTCGCCTCGGGCTACTTCACGGTAGCTGTAGCTTTGCTTGCCGATGATCACGCCGTCGGGGGTGAGTCCTACGAAATAGCCCATGACCCAATCCGTGGCGGTGGCGGCATCCTCGGCAGAGGGGGGAGCGTTCAGGAACGTGGGGACGCCGGGATTGGTTGCACGTACCAGAAGACCGCAGTTGGGGGAGGAGATGGGAGTCATCGTGACCTCTGCCGTGTAGTCGCCCCAGTTGGGGGAGCCGTACAGCACCTTGCCGCAGGCGTTGCCTCTCGAGATCGTGAGAGAACTGTCGGTGATTTCCCACGCGCCTGCGCTGTGGAAGGGATTCTCGGCATCCTTGGTAAAGGTTACGGTCAGAGGAGTTACCTCTGCCGCACGGCAGACGGTCAGATTCTCCACGCGGACAGCTCCTTCGGTCAAGCGCAGGGACAGGGTATGAGGAGATGCGGTGAGGCTGATGCCCCGCAGGATGGTCGTTGCGGTCTTGCCGTCCTCTGCAAGGGAGCATAGTCCGACAACCTCGCCATCCACAAGGATCTCCGCTTTGGCTCCCGTATCATCCACGCCATGGCAAAGGACAGAGAGATCGTAAACACCGTCCGCATCGGGCAGGATGCGATAGGAAAGGGAATCACCGGATGCGATCTCCGCCATCTGCACACCGCCCTCTGTCGTGACGGTGGGACGCGCTTCGGTGTTTTCGGTCACGGGAATGTAGCCGCCCTTGTCGGATACGGGTTTGTACTGATCCGCGCCGCCGCGACCGCCTACAGCCCCTGTGCCGCCAATGAATCCGAAGGTGGCGGAGGCGGATTTGGTGATATACCCGATGGCACCGCCTGTAAGGGCACTGTCCTCTATGGTGCAGAGCAGACGGTCGTTCATGTAGAAGGTGTAGTCGTCACCCCACCGTTCGATCTGGAGCGACTGGAGGCAGTCGAAGCGGGTGTCCTCGTTAAAGGAACGGACGGTGTCCACCTCGGTGCGGGCGGTCTCCCCGTTCACGGTGATCTCAATGATCACCTTCTGCTCGGTGGGAGAGAAGTAGCACGCACCAAAGTTCTCGGCGTCGGTGTAGGCGAAGAGTGCGCCCGCCTGTCCTCCATCGGAAATGGAGGTGACGTTGTATTCGGCTGTGAAATCCCCCGCAAAGGGTGTTTTGGAAACCAGCATACTGTCGGCGGCCAGAGGAAGACCCGTTCCCGATGCCAGCGAGCCTGTCAGAGACCAGCCCTTCAAGGAGGATTCGGGAGCAAAGTAGTGGTACACGTCGGGGAGATCGGGCACCTGCTGGGGCTTTGTGGTGGGACCCAAGATTTCCATGATCTCGCCATTGAAATGGATGCGGTCGACGTTCATATTCCGATTGGGAAGGGTATCCACCAGAGAATGGTACACGATGTAGTAGCTGTCCAGATCGGGGCCCTTGACCGTGGAACTGTGGCCGATGCCCACCACGTCCCCGGAGGTATTGATGAGCAGGGGATTGTTGTCCTCGGCTTTGTCAAAGCTCACGGGGGAGGTATCGGACACCCCGTAGAGAATGCGGTAGGAGGGGCTGAGGACGTGGTTGCCCGTGTAGGTCATGTAGTAGTAGCCGTCGTGGTAGACCACCATACCGCCCTCCGTCCATGCGCCGTTGACCGAGACCGTGGAGAGGGAACGTCCGTTGCGCATCTTCGTGGGGGAAACCATGTCGTATACCTGCATAGCCCCGTGCCCGGCGGTATAGAAGTACCACTCACCGTCGTTGTCTATGAACACAGATCCGTCGATGGACATACCCATGTTCCCCGTTACTACCTCAAAGCCCTTGGTGGGGGAGGTACTGCGGAGGACGTAATGTCCGTTTCCTGCGGGGGAGGTGTACATGTAGAAGTAGCCGTTGTAATAGTAAACCTCGGGGGCATATGCGCCTGTGGTCAGCTTTTCGTTGGTACAGAAGCCCTCGCTCTTCCAGTTGACCAGATCGGTGGATGACCAGCATTTGACACCCACGCTTCCGTCCTTGGTGCTGACGTACAGGTAGTATGTCCCGTTGTAGCGCATGACAAATGGATCACCGAATCCGTAGCTCGGCCATGCGGATTCACTTTGGCAGGTGAGGAGAGGATTCGTGTACGTAGATATTTCTTCCATAGGTACTCCTTCGGGATCATTGACAGGGGGGGCGGTAACGGTAACGGTGGACTGCTCCTCGGTGGTGGATTGTGTCAGAGGGGAGGTTTCCCCCGATTCCGTCGGTGGAGTATCAGCGGGCTGACAGGCGGTCAGAACTCCTGTGAGCAGCAGGAGCGATGTAAGAAGGGAAGCGAATCGTTTCATGGGGGTATTGCCTTTCCTTAACAGGTTATGGAATCACTACTGTATTGTACCACAAAAATAGCCAAAAAGCAAGATGATTTTGTGAAAACCCTTGACAAAATTAACGGTGTGTGGTATAATATTACATCATTACATCGAAATACAATGGAGTTGTGTTTCGTAGTAAGAAATTAATCATGGAGGAAACACTATGAGACGCATTCTGATTCTGTTGCTTGCCGGTCTGCTTGCCGCATCCTTTGTTGCTTGCGATAAGGGCGAGGCGAATGCAGACACCACCGCTGCCGAGGAAATTACCACCGCGGCTCCTACGGAGGCTCCCACCGAGGAAGTCACCACCGAGGAAGTCACCACCGAGACGCCTACTGAGACACCTACCGAAGCTCCCTCCGACGAGGATATCACCCTGCCCCCCGCAGAGGAGGAAACCACCGAGGCTTGGACTGAGCCCGAGGATGCCCCCTACGACCGTCTTCTTAACCCTGTGATCAGCTCCAAGAATACGAAGGAGGTCTACGGTTATAACGCCTCCGGTGAGTTCAGCTTTGCCGAGGGTGACGCCCTGTCTACCACCGAGAACAACATGTTCATCGTGACCAACGACCGCCTGGCCAAGGGTAAGCTCTCTGCCACCTTTGCAGCTCCCCAGCAGAACATCAACGATAACGGTATCATTTTCGGTATGACCGAGGATACCGACGAGCAGTATTTCTTCTGGGAGGACGGTCCTACCTACTACTTCCTGTTCGTGTCCGACGATGCTACCCTGTATCTGGCTAAGGTCTCCTACAACGGTCAGGCTTGGACAGAGCTGAAGGTTACGGCTCCCATCCCCAACTATACCCACGGCGACGTTATCAACATTTCGGTTGAGTTTGACGGCGAGGGCTTCATTGACTGCTATGCCAACGAGGATTGGCTGATCTCCTACTACGACGAGGAGTGGTCCGGCGGCACCCGCTACGGCATTCGTTGCGAGGTTCCCGGCGTATGCTATACCGACGTGATCGCTGATCACGAATGGGTGCCCGAGTGGTAATTTGAATCTGACGGTATATCGTCATCATATTCCGAGACCAAAATCCCGACGGCCCACCGTCGGGATTTTGGCTTCTTGTCGGAAGAAAAGCATTTTGGATGGTTCATAACGAAAGGAGCCGTAGACAACATGAAATTTTCTCCTCTTCCCCTGGGGCAGGTCAAGGCCGAAAGCTGGCTGAGAAACCAGCTGCTTCTCCAAGCCAGACAGGTCACCAAGCAATTCGAAAAGCTCTCTCCCGATTGTAGATCCGAGGGCGACAGCCGCTCGGGTTGGCTGGGCGGTACGGGGGAAAACTGGGAGCGGGGCACCTACTATACCCGCGGCCTCATCGCCTCGGCCTACGTGATGGACGATGACGACATGAAGGCCCAAGCTCAAAAGTGGATCGACTGGACACTGGAGAGCCAAGTGGAGAGCGGTGCCTTCGGCCCGCTGGCATACGATCCCGAAAAGCTGGACTACTGGCCCCTGATGCCCATGCTCATGGCGCTGGAGTTGTACTGTGATGCTACGGGAGATGAGCGGGTGATCCCCTTCCTGCAAAACTACTTCGCGTGGGAGGCCGAGACACTGCAGACCAAGAAGCTGACCTCCTGGGCGAGAGTCCGCGGCGGCGACAACATTTTCGCGGTGCTGTGGCTCTACGAGAAGACGGGGGACGAGTCCCTGCTTGCCCTCTGCGAGCTTCTCTACGCCCAGACCTTCAACTGGGAGCGCACCTACGACGAGGCGGCGTGGATGGGTACCTACCACATCGTCAACGCCCAGCAGAGCTTCAAGCTTTTCCCCGTCATGTACGCCGTCACGGGGGATGAGCGCTATCTGGAAGTCTACTACAAGGGCATTGAGAATATTTACATGGCCTCGGGACGGCAGGACGGCATGTCCAACGGCGACGAGATGAGCCGAGGTATTGATGCCGTGTACGGCAACGAGACCTGCGCCGTGGTGGAACGGATGCTCTGCGACGAGATCGCCCTCTGCCTCCTCCGAGATGCTACCGTCGCGGATCATCTGGAGCTCATCACCTACAACGCCCTGCCCCAGCAGCTCCTCCCCGACGGCAGGGGACAGGTCTACTTCACCATGCAGAATCAGGTCATGGCTAACCTGGGTTTCCACGGCTTTACCAGCGACGGCGGCGACAGATTGGTCTACGGCCTCCCCGGCGGCTTCCCCTGCTGTGTCCACAACTACCAGATGGGCTGGCCCCTCTTCATCGCCTCCATGTGGATGGCCACCTCCGACGGCGGTCTGGCCGTGGGTGCTTACGGCCCCAATACCGTCACCGCCACGGTGGGAAACGGCACTAAGCTGACTGTCACCCAGACCACCAACTACCCCTACGAGGATACGGTCACCCTCACCCTCTCCGCCGACAAGACGGATACCTATCCCATTTACATCCGTGTGCCCGCGTGGTGTAAGGCTCCTTCGGTCACGGTCAACGGTCACCCTGCGGAGGCAGAGCTTGCGGCGGGGCAGTATACAGCCCTTACCGCCGCGTGGGAGGACGGGGACGTGATCGTTCTGCATTTCCCCGCCGAGATCACCGCCACCCTCACCGACAACAACAGCGTCAGCATTCGCCGCGGT
>JAZOOM010000064.1:0-2235 GCA_045655025.1 Eubacteriales bacterium
ACAATGGCATACAAGATTAGCGATGATTGCATCTCCTGCGGCGCTTGCGCTGAGAACTGCCCCACCGAGGCTATCTACGAGGCTGACGGCAAGTACGAGATCGACGCTGACAAGTGCATCGACTGCGGCTCTTGCGCAGACGCTTGCCCCGTTGAGGCTCCCAAGGCTGAGTAATTCAACCTGTCGGATTCATCCGTAACAACACTCCCGATCCCCTGACGCTCGCGCGCGGGAGGTCGGGAGATGTTGTTTTCTATGCCTAAAAAGGAGTTACCCCCATGGAACTACGCGAAAACGAGACTCTGCACGAGGTCAACGATCACATAAAGCTCATACAGAATCCCGACGGCCTCACCTTCGGTACCGATGCCTACCTCCTTTCCGCCTTCGTGCGCCCCAAGAGCCGCGCCGTGGCGGTGGATCTGGGGAGCGGGACGGGGATCATTCCCCTTCTGTGTCTGGCGAGAAATAAGGCCGCACGGTTTACGGCGGTGGAAATCCAGCCCTCCTTCTGCGACCTCATTACCCGCAACGCTGCCCTCAACGGCATGGCCGACCGATTGACCGCCCTCTCGGCTGACGTCCGAGAGATCAAGGCCGACACGGTGGGTGGTGAGGTGGATATCGTCACATCCAATCCCCCCTACATGGCCCCCGCCAGCGGCGCGCGGAACGAGACCGACGAGAAGTACATCGCCCGCCACGAGGTCTGCGGAGGCATCACCGACTTCTGCGCCGCCGCGGGAAGGCTTTTGAAGCACGGCGGCCGCTTCTACTGCGTTTTTCGTCCCGAACGGCTGGCCGACCTGTTCACAGGACTGCGCCCCGCCCATCTGGTGCCCAAGCGTATGACCATGGTGCAGGCCACCTACGCCGCCACCCCCTCCATGGTGCTGGTGGAGGCGGTGAAGTACGCTTCCCCCTCCCTGCTGGTCACGCCCCCCCTCTGCCTGTGGGAGGCCGACCCCGAAAAGCCCGAAAAGCCCGCCGAGCCCATGGTACAGACGGCCGACGCGGCGTATATTTATGAGAATTGCGCATTCCCTTCGAAATTTAGGGGGGAGAATCGTAAAATGTAAATACGGGTTTATCGGTCTGTTGGGTTGCGGCGATGCGAGGGGTGCAGGGGGCGAAGCCCCCTGCACAAAAAAGCGCAAGGGGGGCGGTGTCGGAGGGGCTTTCCGGCAAGCCGCACCACGGACAAATGCTGCTTTAGCGGCATTTGTAGGCCGCAACCAGTAACTTCGAATAGTTGCCTGCTTTCGTGTTGCGGCGGCCCTCTGACGCGCGGCGGAAGCCGCAAGAAAATTGGCTATAACAAAAAACATGTGGAACAAAGAAATTGCTAAAATCCTTTTGGCTCACAGCAATTTTCTTGCACCTACCGGTGCGCGTCAGGGCGCTCAAGGCCGCCCCCAACACCGCCGGCCATCGCCTTTAGGTAAAGGGGGCTTCGCCCCCTTTACCCCCATCGTCGCCGCAGATGGAAAGTGGGTGGCCTTACCCCGATAAACTGCAATTTAAACCAAGGAGCTACACCATGGATCACATGAAACATATTCTAAGCTACACCCGCCGCGCCGTGGATGATTACTCCATGATCCGTGCAGGGGACAAGATCGCCGTGGGCGTGTCTGCGGGCAAGGACTCCCTGACCCTGCTCTACGCTCTGGCGGGTCTGCGCCGCTTCTACCCCCAGCCCTTTGAGCTCATTGCCATTACGGTGGACATGGGCTTCGGTGCCATTGAGGCCAACAAAGGCAAGGAGCTCCCCGCCGATCCCTACGCCGATATCCGCGCCCTGTGCGAGCGGCTGGACGTTCCCTACCACGTAGTCCCCTCTGAGATCGCGCGGATCATTTTTGACGTCCGCAAGGAATCCAACCCCTGCTCCCTCTGCGCCAAGCTCCGCCGCGGAGCCCTGAACAACGCCGCCAAGGAGCTGGGCTGTAACACCGTGGCTCTGGGTCACCATTTCGACGACGCGGTGGAGACCTTCATGCTCAACCTGTTCTTTGAGGGGCGCATCGGGTGTTTTCAGCCCGTGACCTACCTCTCCCGCGTGGATCTGCGGGTCATCCGCCCCCTGCTCTACACCCCTGAGAAGGAGGTGCGGGCCTTTGCCGCCACGGCAGAGCTCCCCGTGGTGGAATCCTCCTGCCCCGCCAACGAGAACACCGAGCGGGAGTCCATGAAGCAGCTTTTGGCCACCCTGGAGCGCCAGCATAAGGGTCT